>CAVOCR010000538.1:0-2508 GCA_963694245.1 Myxococcota bacterium | reverse complement strand
CCTCCCTCCTCCTGATGACGCAGGTATTCTGGGTTCCCTGTCCCCTCTCATGGGATTGCCTCTTGCCCTCGCTCGTGGGCATCGGCGCGGACACGCTGGCGTCGGGACACCTCCTCAGCACGTTTCCCGCAGAACTGCCCACAGCACCAGAGCAGGGATCTCTCAGTGTCTTGATCCACCACCCGACGGATCCCGGCACACCCATCACGGAGGTTCATCTCGTGGCCGGAGAGCCCTCCAGCGATCCACAATTGTTCTGGATGGAATTTGTCTTGATCGACGTCATCGAAGAAACGAATGCAGCGACGGTCCTCATGGACCAGCTCCTGGCTGCGAGCGCGAATCTTCTGGTACTGGAGACCACGTCCAACGAGGGTCTCGTCATCACCGACGGCCCCGCTCAATGACCCGAAGTGCTGCTCATTGAGCCGACTTCAATTCATCTCCTCGAATGATGTCCACCGTCAATCGCCGCGCCACATCCTCTGGAAGTGACGCCATGATCTTCGAAGACACACGAGGAGAGAGGCGGGAAAGAGCGGTGGTTGCCAGGGGGTGATTCCAGCGCTCGATGACGCGAGCCGCTGCTTTCGGCTTCATGGCCTTGATGATCTGGACAATCTGCGTGACTCGATCCTCGGCGCTCACCTTGTCGAGACCCAGATCGATTCCCCGGAGGGAACCGGGTTCCGGAGGGGACCCCACGCAATTTTCGGCAGCGCGATCTCCCAGAATACGGGCGACATCCCAGGTATCGAGCGCGACCTGCCAACGCTCCTCCACCACCTCCTGTACCGCCTGAACCCGATCCTTCTCTGCATCCAGCGCGATACGGGCCTCATCCATGGCACGCTCCCGAGATCGAAGTCGCGCCTCATAGATTTTCATGGCCTTCTCACACCGCTCGCTCTCCGGGGGCGGCAGGGAGACCGGTGTCGGCATTTCGACTTTTCGGGGCACGGCGACCGGCGTGGGCAGTGAACGGGCGGGAACAATCGGCGGAGTCGGGAGCCCGCCCTCGACACTGGGTTTCAACCCCTTCGCAGCTTCCAGGCCGGGTGCCAGTCTCGGCTCAGACCTCTCCGATTCCTCGTCCTCCTGACCTCCGCCTTCCAGACGAGAGACCCCCGGAACACTGACAGAGGGAAGATCGATCTTGGGGAGGGGGTTGACCTGCGCCACCTGCTTGTCCAATGGAGTTCCCGTGGCCACACGCCCCGTCGGACGCAACGGAGCGGGGGTCGCCGTATCCGTCACCTGCGTCGTACCGAGCACGGCGGAAGAGTCTCCACCATCCAGTACGAGCAGGATGATCGCGGCACATGCCGTAATGGCGATCAAGAAGATGATCCCTGTCTGATTGCGCGGTGCGCCCATGATGTTCTCCAGCAAATGCCGTTCTAAATCGCGTCTTCGGGGTTCAGATTCACCTTGCCTTCATCCGACATGCGCAAAATGACCTCCACGATCCCCTCCTGTGCTTCCATGACCCGCTTCACTGTCACCGGACCGAGCACCTCCATGTCTTCCATGATCATCTCCGAGGCCCGTTGACTCATGTTGCCAAGAATGTGCTCCTGAAGCTCGGTGGAGGCATTCTTCAAAGCGACCGGGAGAATCTGACTGTCGACATCTCGGAGAATTCGCTGCACATCGCGGGCGTGTAGATTGATGATGTCATCGAAAATGAACATGCGACGTCGAATGTTCTCCGCCAGTTCTTCATCCACCTGCTTGAGCTGCTCAAAGATCACGGCTTGCTGGCTGCTTCCAGCGGATTTCAACAACTGAACCGCCGAGTCCATGCCATCAATGTCGATGGGTGAGGCCGAACGAGCCGATTCCAATTCCGCTCCCACAGCCTGCACGACTTCACGCATCACGTGTGCCGGGACACTGCGCATCGTGGCAATGCGGCGGATCGCCTCACTCTTCACCTCAGCTGGCATATGCTCCCAGACCTTCGCGGCGATCACCTGGGGATGCTCCTTGAGGAGGATCTGCGCAAAGGCCGACGGATCATTCCGGGCCATGGTGGAAAGGCGACGCTTCGATTCGTCCTCTTCCACCTCGTTGGCCATGACCATCGACAACTGATCCGCGCCGAGCACATCGACCGCCGCTTCATGAAGAAGATGGCTGTTCCCACTCATTCCACGAACCTGCCTGTCATTGCCTTTCGTCAATTCGTTGAGGACCCGCAACACCTCTTCTCCATTCACATCCCCGATTTCCTCGGAGGCGCGGAGAATCATCTGGATCTCTTCCGGCTCAAGCACATCAAACACATCACGTGCGAGATCCGAGCCCAGAGCGAGGATGGCGATCGCCGCCTTCCGCACTCCAGGATCCAATTCGTCAGTTCGAGCATTGGGCTTCGCCATCGCATTCTCCCGGGCTGGCCGATATTCGCTTCTCAGCGATCGGCTTCACGCAACTCTGGACCTCCAGAGCACCTGTTCAAGTATCTTGCAAGGATCTTGCCAGATCGAATTTTTCGAGGGGCTA
>CAVOCR010000537.1:0-2513 GCA_963694245.1 Myxococcota bacterium | reverse complement strand
ATCAAAGCGATGGCTTCCGTGGTGGGCGTGTCCGGATGCACGCTGAGAGGCGCGGACTCCAACAGATCGCCCACGGTCAGCCCGAGGGCTTCTGCACCTGTGCGGCCCCGTCCGACGAGGCAGATGACCTCGTGCCATCCCACGACCCCCACCAGCTGTCCGTTCTCGTCTTCAACGGGAACGTTGCGGTTGGGCTCGATCTCCATCAGGCAGGCTGCGAGCTCGGCGGGGTCATCGGCCCGAAGCGCGAAGACGTCGCGGCTCATCAGGTCTCCGACACATGCCACGGTCGGCGCACCATCGATGTTGGCTGCTGCACCGTGCGGGAGAATGCGTACCGCGAGTTCCCGAGGTGCTTGTTCTGTCTGGCTCCACATGGCTTCCTCCATGCGCGGGGTTCTCCCGCGCGGATGATTCAATTGTGGGAGTCAAGTCGGAGTCTAGAAGGGATGGGACAAAAGGAAAGAAAACGGCCTTCGGTTCCCGGTTTTGTCAGCAGGGGTTCGCAGGGGTTTTCCCGGGACAAAAAAAAAGGGGCGGACCCAAGGCCCGCCCCTTCTCAATTCAATCGGCATCGACTCAGTCGGTGTACCAGGTCAACTCGAGGCCCACGTTCGTGGTGTCGAGGTTGATCCAGGTCGTCGACGCGTCGTCGGTGTCGTCGTTTCCGTCGTCATCCATTTCGATGCGGAAAAGCTGCATCCCGTGGTTGACTCCGATGGACACCGTGTCGGAGACAAAGTGCTCGATGGCGAGACCCACCGGGATTCCGAACGAAATCGGCATTCCCTCGTCGGTGTCGTCGTTGCCATCATCCGTCATCGTGACGCCGACGGAGATTCCACCACCCGCGGTCAGACGAGTCTTCTCGCCGGCTGCGAGAACGTAGGTGATACCCACGTCCAGACCGATGTTGGTCTCGGAACTCGATGCATCACCCTGGGACCATCCCATGTTGTTGACGGCCAGGCCACCACCGATCGCCATGTCGCCGCTGAGCCAGTAATCGATCGTGAGGTTGTTGTCCCAGCTGACGAGCGAAGTGTCGCTCGAAGCCAGTCCAAAGCCGAAGCTCACTTCGCCTTCCGTGTTGACGGCATCCGCAGACGCGGGAGTGGCGATGAACGCCAGTGCGAGCGAAACGGCACCGATCATGCTGTTCTTGAAGATCTTCATAGTCGTTGTCCTCCTCGGGATCTCCAGCCACCGGAAATCGGCAACGCGGGGATACCCGTTAGTTGACGGGGCTCCATCACCAACGGCGAGGAAGACCCTTCAGCACACATTCGTCCAGTGCTTTGGGTCGAATCATAGACGGGTTGATCCAGGACGCAAGATTATCGCGCTACTTTTTCGAATCGGATTCGAGTAATCCACAGTTTCGAGAGGATCCGAGACTCCTGAAACCGGGTGTTTTGGTCAATGTGACGAAAAATGAACTCCACAGGTAAAATGAATGGCGGTTCAGTAAAAAGGGATCTTTTGGGGGGTTTCCATGGGGGCTGTGCTCGTCGAAAGGGGGGATTGAAGGGGCGATTGAAGAGCAGAACAAATGCAGTTTCACGGGTTCCAGGGGGTTTTGACGGGATGTTTCTTGAATCGCTTGTGGCGAGGCGATGGGATCGGTGAGGATGGAGGCGGTTGAAGCGCGTGTTGGATGGCGCTTGACGGGGGAATGATGAGTAGAGGAGTGGTCGCAGGGGGGCACCCGCTCACCGTGGAAGCGGGAATGCATGCGTTGCGTTCAGGCGGAAACGCGTTCGACGCGGCCATCGCAGCGCTTGCCATGTCGGGTGTGTGCGAGCCCCTGCTGACAGGTCTCGGCGGCGGCGGCCTCGCGATGCTGCGCATCGCGGAAGGAGGAGAGACGAGACGTGAAGTGCTCGATTTCTTCACGAATGTTCCGGGTCTCGGCAATCCGGACCCGAGCGCTGCGGCGATGGAAGGGATTCTCGTGGACTTCGGTCCGGACAAGCAGCTTTTCAAGCGGGGAGAGGGTTCCGTGGGTGTCCCGGGGATGGTGGGTGCCCTTCATGATCTCCACGAGCGCCATGCAACGCTCCCCTTGAGCACGTTGCTGGAACCCGCAGTCATGGCCGCGCGCCACGGATTGGAGGTGAGCGTCGGGCTGCATCGCTCGATTCTTCTTCTCTGGCCCATCATCCGAGATGACCCCACGCTCCATGATTTGTTTGGGCTGGACGACGCTCCGGCGCCACCCGGCAAGCGATACGCAATTCCCGCGTTGGCCGATACACTCGAACGCCTGGGGAGCGAGGGTCCAGAATTCCTGGTTTCCGGGTCGGGAGCGCAGGCGCTGTTGGCGCGGGTGGGACGGGAGTCCCGTTTGACCGCGCAGGATTTACGGGATTATCGAACCGAGGTGCGGACCCCGATGACGGCGGAGTATCGGGGGGCCACGGTGAATGTCCCGGGGGTGCCCAGTCAGGGGGGCGTGATGGTGCTGCGAATGCTTCAGGAGCTGGAGCAGGGAGGTTCGCTTCCGGAACCGC
>CAVOCR010000536.1:0-2520 GCA_963694245.1 Myxococcota bacterium | reverse complement strand
GGAGGATGGCCCGTCCTCCGGCGGTCCACTCCGATCAAGCCCCGAGGGAAGGGCACGGCGGTCCAGTGGCTTCGGGAGCGCCTGAAGGCGGAGGGGCATCTCTCGGCGGATTACGAGCCGAGTGCGGGGCACGATGGCGTCCTGGAGGATGCCGTGAAGGCGTACCAGAGCACGCATCAATACAAGCCGGACGGCATCGTCAATCGCCGGGTGCTGCGAAGCCTGAACGTGTCCTGTGAGAGGCGTCTCGCCGAAATCTCCGTGACCCTCGAGAAATGGCGGGAGAGCCGCATCCTGAATCCCCATGGTCATTTCATCCATGTGAACGTTCCCTCGTTTCTGGGGGAAGTCTGGGAGCATGGCGAGGTTCAGCACGCGTTCAAGGTGGTGGTTGGGAATCGCAAGGTCACCGTGGAGAGTGGGAAGCGCGAATACCTGTGGGCGACGCCTGAGTTGAGTTCAAAGGTTCGGAATCTTGTGCTGAATCCGTACTGGAATGTGCCGTCGAGCATTCTGATCGACGACGAGATCCTGGAGAGTCACGACGCGGATGAGGCCTGGGCGACGGACAATCATTACGAGATCGTGGAGGATGAGAAGGGTCGTCGGTCCGCCCGCCAGCTGCCAGGCCCCTGGAACGCCCTGGGTCTCGTCAAATTCGTGTTTCCAAACGAGCACAGCGTCTACCTTCATGACACGCCCTCCAAGAGCAAGTTTCGACTCCCCTACCGGGCCTACAGCCATGGCTGCATGCGCGTGGACAAGGCGATGGAGCTGGCCCAGTACCTTCTTGAGCGACAGGGGCAGTGGAAGCGTCGATACGTCAAGAACCCCGGAAATGACCGATGGCTGTCGCTCCGGGAGTCGGTGCCCATCTATGTCACCTACTTCGTGGTGACAGTGGACGCAGAGGGGGCCGTTCATTTTGGTTCGGACCTCTATCGTCGGGATGAGTCCAGGATTACGGCGCTGTTCGAGCAGATCACCGCAGAGGCGCTTCCCAGCCCCTGAGAGTGTACAGAGCCACTTCAAAGCCTTGCATGTAACCCTTCTTCCGCTAAGATGCTCTCCGGTCACAAGGGGGTATCCATGGCCGCTCCGTTTCGCCTCTACAATTCCCTGACCCGAACCGTGGAGGACTTCACGCCTCTCGAAGAGGGGAAGGTCGGTCTCTACGTCTGCGGCATGACGGTCTACGATCACTGCCACGTGGGCCATGCCTGCGCGATGGTGATCTTTGACACGTTTGTCCGGTATCTCCGGCATCGGGGCTGGGATGTGACCTTTGTCCGGAACTTCACGGACGTGGACGACAAGATCATCCGTCGGGCCCAGGAAACGGGGGAGGATCCCATCGCCCTGGCTCAGCGTTACATCGAGGCATTTCACGCGGATGCAGATGCGCTTGGACTGCTTCGTCCGGAACAGGAGCCCAGGGTATCGACCTCCATGGAGTCCATTCAAGCGCTCATTGTTCGGCTTGTGGAGAATGGAAGTGCGTATGAATCCGAGGGTTCGGTCTGGTTCTCAGTCAAGAGCTTTGGGGAGTACGGGAAGCTCTCGGGCCAGAAGGTGGACGAGTTGAGGAGTGCGGATGAGGCGGCTGGTAAATCCCACCCGGCGGATTTCGCGTTGTGGAAGGCAGTGAAGCCAGGGGAGCCCTCGTGGGAGAGTCCCTGGGGACCCGGGCGTCCGGGATGGCATATCGAATGCTCCGCGATGTGTCAGGAGACCCTGGGAAGTCGCTTCGACATTCACGGAGGCGGGCTCGACCTGATCTTTCCGCACCACGAGAACGAGATCGCCCAGTCGGAGTGCGGCAACAGCACATCATTCGCCAATTATTGGATGCACAATGGTCTCCTGACGATGTCCGGGGGACAGAAGATGGGAAAGAGCCTCGGGAATGTGATCAACGTCCATGTGGCTCTCGACCAGTTTCCGTCTCAGGCATTGCGTCTGTATTATCTTCAGAACCACTATCGCTCCTCGCTTCCGTGGAACGAGGAGGCGCTTCCCGAGGCGTTGGCGATGGTCGCGCGACTCTACGAGGCGCGGGAGACCGCAGAAGGCATGGGGGGCGAGGAGAACCCGGATTCCGTGGCTAAATCGCTCGGTGGAGATGCGCTGGAGGTGCTTGCCCTGGGAAGAAGCTTCGAGCAGGACTTCCACAGCGCAATGGACGAGGATTTCAACACCGGAAAAGCCGTTGGTCACCTCATGCGTCTCGCCCGCGCCATCAATCGCCTGGGCAATCACAAGAAGTCCCGCAAGAGGGGAGGACCCGTGGTTCAGGCGGCACTTCAGGCATTCGACCTCGTGGCGTCGGGTACCGGCTTGATGACGCAGGATACGGCGGGTTTCCTCGAGGAGGTGAAGGAGAAACGCCTCGCCGTGCTCGGGGTCACACGGGAAGAGATTGAACAACTCCTCAAGGATCGAGCCACGGCGCGTGCCGAAAAGGACTGGGAACGGGCCGACTTGATTCGGGGAGAATTGGAAGCGCGTCAGATCATGGTG
>CAVOCR010000535.1:0-2521 GCA_963694245.1 Myxococcota bacterium | reverse complement strand
GACGAGGACGCGGCGTTCATGAACCTCTGGCTCCTCCTCGACATGCCCGAGCCCTGGACCCAGGGGCGCTGAGGTCGACTTGATGTCACCGAGGAGAGGGAAGGCAGCGCCCTGCGAAGCCGCAACGATGGTAGGGTCCCAGTTGCATCGAATAACTGAAGGAGTTGCCATGCAACGAACCCTCTTCGTCCTGCTCATGTCCCTTCTGCTCTTCCCAGCAGGATGCGGGGAATCCAACGCCGGCGGCGGGGAGCTCGAGGTCTCGTTCCAGGCGTTGACCGGCGAGTTCCGCACGGACTGCCATCAACGCTGCGTCGAAGAGGGCGTTGACCCCGAGGATTGCGACCGGGTCTGCGACGAGCTCGAGGAGAACATCTGCTATCGGGACTGCGTAGAAGCCGGTGGTGACGACGAAACGTGCCGCCTTGAATGCTACCCGGAGGCCGCATGCTACCTCGAGTGCATGGACGAGGCCGGGACCGACGAGGCGTGTCGCCTGGCCTGTCATGCGGATGAAGACGAAGAGCCCTGCACGGACGGGGAGGAGTCCATCCGAGAGGGAATCCTCTACCTCTGCGTGGACGGCGAGTGGCAGGAGGCGCCTTGACCGACTGCCCTCCGGGTGAGTGTCCATGTTGATCCTCAACGAACTGACAGCGATGCATTGGGCCATCGCCGGCGCGGGGATCGCCGCGACGGTCCTCGTGTTGCAGTTCTTCCTGAACCGCTCCCTCGGGATCTCGACTGGCTTTGAGAGCCTCTGCTCCCTCGTGAGCCGCCAACCCTATTTCCAACGCCCTGCCCTTCGGGGACCCGGCATGTGGCGCTTGCCCTTCCTCGCTGGCCTGCTCGTCAGCGGCTTCGTCTCGGCCATCCTGAGCGGAGGATGGGAGGCGACATGGGACGCTGGATTGCTCGATTCGGTCCTCGGCCTCTCCCTGGAGGCGAAGATCGCCTGGATGTTCCTGGGAGGGCTCTTCATTGGATTTGGGACCCGACTGGCCGGGGGCTGCACCAGCGGACACGGGATCTTTGGGGTCGCGCTCTTTGAGAAGTCGAGCCTGCTGGCCACCACAGCGTTCATGGCCGCTGGAATGGCCACGACGAACCTCGTCTACCGCGTGCTCGGGGGGTGGACCCCATGAAGCGCCTTGAGGTCCTCATCGTATTCACTCTCGGTCTCGCTTTCGGTCTCCTGTTGAGCCGCAGTGGGGCCGCTGATTACAGTTTCATTCAGGAGATGTTTCTTTTCGAGAGTTTCCAGCTCTACGGGATCATCGGATCCGCGGTCCTCATCGCGGCACCGGGGCTCTGGCTCCTCGAGCGCCACGGCAAGACGGCGTCGGGGGAGCCCCTGAAGCTCAAGCGCAAGCCCCTCCACGGCGGCACGGTGATTGGCGGGATCTTCTTTGGGATCGGGTGGTCGCTCACGGGGATGTGCCCCGGCCCCATCCTCATCAACATCGGAGAGGGCAAGCTCTACGCGCTCGCCGCCCTCGCAGGCGCGCTCATCGGCGCGTGGGCATTCGGAGCGCTCTATCCACGCCTCCAGCCTCTCCTGGGGCTCCCGCCTGTCGACATCGGCACTGGCGAGGGCTGAAGCCCCTCAATCCACTGCCTCGCACAGCGAGAACATGCACGAGGGAGGCAGACAGAGCGTCACGTCTCCCGCCGCCGCTATCGAACAACACACCCCCTCTTCCCCGCAGTCTGCAGAGGCGTTGCATCCGAGCCCCATGCAGAGGTTCAGGCCCTGGAGCTGGTCGATGTCCTCGGAGCAGATGAGGGATCCAACGCACTCCCCTCCTCCCTTGCTGCAGGTCGCCCCGAGCCCGATGTCGTTGGGCGGATCATCGCCGCACGTCTCCGGAAGAAAGCTGCTGGGGTCGGTGCCGCTGGTGCCGATGCATCCTGAGAGCTGATGAGTCGCCTTCGTGGCGAACCCGATGAAGAAGCACATCTCGTTGGTCGTCGACTCGCCGAAGGTGATCACATCCTCGCTGGGGTTGTTGTAGCCGCAGGTCACGCGCACGGCGTCCCCCGCCTTGACCGAGAGCGCGAGCGGCTCAACCGCCTGATCGTCGAACACATAGGGATCCCGACGAAACACCTCCTCAAGGGAGTCGGCATCGGGGCCCATCTCCACGATCATATGCGTCCCGAGCATGTGCATGTGAGGCCAGGCGGCGAAGATCTCCATGTCCGAGTCCGACGCGCACTCTCCCACCACCTCTGAGTCCTGGAATGGCGGGAGGGCAATGTTCATGTCTCCAAAGACCACCACCTGCACGGGCTCATCCGGCGGCGCGTCGAGCTTGTGGAATCGAACGGGAACGGTGTCGGTGATATCGTCTCCCGTGACGTTCAGCAGATGGAGCTGGAGCGTGAGCTGCGTCCCCTTCACGAGCACGTGCCCGGATCCTTCAGGCATCGTGACGGCGGCATTTCCGGTCCCCGATATGAAGATGGGCACCCAGTTGTTCTGGAAGAGAACCTCGCACTCGGAGATTCCCTCGGGGTC
>CAVOCR010000534.1:0-2522 GCA_963694245.1 Myxococcota bacterium | reverse complement strand
AAGCAGGCCATTGAGAGTCGTGACGCACGGCTCCAGGAGGTGGAGATTCGACTCACGGAGGCGACAGCCGTGAGGGACCGGGAGGTTCAGTTCCTGCGAACGGAGCTGGAGGAAACGGTTCGTGAGCGTACGCAGGAAATCGAAGCGCTGAACCAGGCGCTCGCCCATGCGGGGGGTGGTGTGCAGGTGGCGCGGTTGAAGGAGCAGCTCTCGCAGGCGGACATGCAGCGTCGTGCAGAGGTCCGGGCGCTGGAAGCCCGTCTTCACGAAACCGTAACGCGTCGGGAGGCCGAAGTGCTCGAGGCACGTCGGGCGATGGAGAAGGTCCTCGACAGTCGGGATGAGGAAGTGGAGACCCTGCGTGTGCAGCTCGTCAGTGTTTCGGCGGATCGCAACGCGATTGTGAATTCCCTCCAGCAGCGATTGAAGAGTCTGGAGACTCGCCTCGGTGAGACCCAGGAGGAATCGTCCCGCCTACGCTCCGAGAATCAGGTAGTGCGTGCCAACGCGGAGCTGATCGCGGTAAGCGCACGAAACAATGTTTCCGCGGCCATGGAGCGTGCGGAGCGTGCGGAGCGTGCGGAGACGGCGGCGAAGCCAGTTCATCGTCATGGCGCCCGCGTGACGGACGTGCGTTTCAGCGAAGTGGAAGGGAAGGCGCTCGTGGAGTTGATGCTCTCCGGGACGAGTCGTTACGAGATTCTGGAACAGTCTGCGGACAAGGCTGTTCTCCGGATCGAAAATGTTGAGCTCCCTCAAGAGCTCGAGCGGAGTCTGGACACCAGTGAGTTTGGCGGTGCCGTGTCGATGGTGAGCACCTTCCGCTCCCATGCACCGGCCGAAGAAAACGATGTGCGCATGGTGGTGAATCTCCGTCGGGGCATTCCGAATCGTTTGAAGAGGACCGAGTCGGGATTCGTGTGGGAGTTTGGGGAGGCGCTGTTTCCCCTGAAGGCCGATACACTCGCTCAGGCGGGTTCTTCCCAGGAGGCCCCTGCTGCGGCCGACAAGTTGCGCTATTTCCCGAACATGGTGGGACAGGCTTCGACTGGGGGGGCCGCGGCGGCTCCTGCCGCAGCCAGTCCTTCAGCGAATGCTTCCGGGATTCAGAATCCCTTCTTTGAGAAGAAGAAGAAGCGAAAGAAGTACAAGGGCAAGCGCATCAATCTCACCATCAAGGATGCGGACATTCAGCACGTGTTGACCTTCCTCGCCAAAGAGGGGCGCGTGAACATCGTCGCGGGAGATGAGGTTCAGGGGAATGTGACCTTCCATCTCGAGAACATCCCGTGGGATCTGGCGCTCGACATGATTCTCAAGGCGAAGGGCTTTGATTATGTGAAGGAGCAGGGGGTCTACCGCGTTGCGTTGGCAGAGACGATCAACAAGGAAGTGGAGATGGAGCTCGAGAAGAAGGCCAAGCTGCGGGATCTCCGCCAGCTCGTGGTGCGTCTTCTCCCCGTGAATTATGCCGACGCCACTGCGCTTGCGGATCAGGTCGGAAAGATTCTGTCGACCCGCGGCTCCGCGGCGGTGGATGAGCGCACGAACACTCTGATCATCAAGGATACAGAGGACTACATCGTGGCAGCAGAGGATCTTGTCCGGCGTCTGGACACCCAGACTCCGCAGGTGTTGATTGAGGCCCGAATCGTGGAAGTCTCGACGAACTTCACGCGGGACGTCGGAATTCAGTGGGGTGGAAACTTCGCGATGTCTCCCGTGTTCGGAAATGAGACAGGTCTGGCATTTCCTTCGGTGGTGGGAGTCTCGGGTGGTGCTTCGGGAACCGTCCCATTGGTCGATGGTCTCTTCACCAACAATCCGGGCTTTGCAGTCAACCTCCCGGCTCCTGCCGGTGAGGGAGCTGGTGGTGCTCTTGGCTTGACTCTTGGGACGCTCAGCGGCTCCGCCAACCTCAGCTTGCGGCTCAGTGCCCAGGAAGAGGAAGGCAATGTGAAGATCATCAGCAGCCCGCGCATCAGCACGATGGACAACAAGTCTGCCGTGATTCGCCAGGGTGTGCAGATTCCGATCAGCGTGGTCAGCGCGCAGGGCGTGAACACGCAGTTCTTCAACGCAGATCTCCAGTTGGAGGTGACACCGCATGTCACCCAGGACGGGAACATCGCGTTGGAGATCGCCATTTCCAAGAATGAGCCCAACTTTGGGCAGACCGGTGCCAATGGAAATCCGACGATTCAGACGAAGGAAGCGACGACAGAGCTGCTTCTTCGCGATGGAGACACGACGGTGATTGGTGGGATCTACACCCGGAACTTTGGTGAGAACTACAGCAAGCTGCCGGGTCTGGGTGACATCCCGATTCTGGGCTGGCTCTTCAAGACGAAGAGTTCGACAGATCAGCGTTCTGAACTCTTGATCTTCATCACTCCTCGCATCATCAATCGCCCGGCTTCGATTCAGGCCTCCCGGTGATCTCTCCGCCCGATGGGCGTGGGATTTCTTCCATGGATGATTCCCTCCATGCTGGCTCCCTTCCGAAAGTCCCCATCGTTCTC
>CAVOCR010000533.1:0-2528 GCA_963694245.1 Myxococcota bacterium | reverse complement strand
GGCCGTGCGGTTCGTGAGAAGGTGTTGCATCGGGCCATCTCGACAGCGTACGGGGAGTCTCTCGAGAGGGGACGCTACCCCCATGCGATTCTCTATCTTGAGATGCCTCCGGATGAAGTCGATGTGAATGTGCATCCGACAAAGCATGAAGTGCGGTTTGTCCGCTCGGGGGCGGTCTTCGAGTGTGTGGCACGGGCGATACGGATGACGCTGAGCGCGAGTCCCTGGCACGGGGAGGAGAGCGCGAATCCCCCGTCGCCGGAGACGTCCTCCGAGACTTCACAGGACACCTGGACGTTTTCTCACGGGACTTCGGGGGTTCCACCCCAGGGGATTGGACCGGGCTGGCGCCCCTCGCCTCTCCTGGGCTCGGAGACGCGCTCCAGGGAGATCCGAAGTGTTCGGGCTCTGGGGGTGATTTCCGGGGGCCGCATCGTGTGTGAGACTGCGGGTTCACTGGTGCTTGTGGACGCTCGGGGGGCGAACGAGGCGCGTCTCCAACAGGAACTCCAGGAGCAGATGGGAGCCGGAGGACTGGCGCCCCAGCCGCTTCTGTTTCCGGAACAGCTGGAGTTGGATCCAGCGCACGCAGCCACGGCGGAGCGCCATGCAGAATGGATCGGGAGGCTCGGTTTCGAGCTCGAGGCGTTTGGCGGGCGAACCTGGGCATTGAAGTCGATTCCCGCGGCTTTGCTCGGGGGCGCACATGCCCGAGCGGTCCGGGATTTGCTGGATGAACTCCAGGCCTGCACCTCCTCCGCGGATGTTCAGGAGAGAATGGAGGCGCTGGTCGCCACGCTCGCTCGTGAAGCCGAACACGGAGATGTGGCAGCTCTTGAGAACGATGCGTTGCAGGCATTTGTGGCGGCGTTGTTGCCGATGCGTTCAGACGCCTCCTGGCTGGCAGTGATTTCCGAGCGGGAGATGGCGCGATGGTTTCGGAGGAGTTGAGCACAGCACCGGGCGGCGTCCTTCCGGTGCTCGTGGGACCGACGGCGAGTGGCAAGACGTCTCTGGCCCTTGCCCTGGCCGAGCACCTGCCCATCGAAGTGATCAGTTGCGATTCGGTCCAGGTCTACCGCGGATTTGATATCGGCTCCTCAAAGGTCACGGCTGCTGAGCGGGCGCGGGTTCCTCATCACCTTCTGGACTTCGTGAGCCCAACCGAGCCGTTCAATGCCGGAATGTGGGCGCGTGCGGCAGATCAGGCGATTCAGACGATCCGGGCTGCGGGAAGGATCCCTCTCGTGGTGGGAGGAACGGGGCTCTATCTCCGAGCACTTCTCCATGGACTCGCGCCCGCTCCGGAGGTCCCCGAGGAGGTTCGGGATGCCCTGGAGAAGCGGGTGGAGACCGAGGGCCTCGGGGCAATGCACGCAGAACTGATGGAGGTCGATCCCGCGCTGGGAAAACGCCTTCCGGAGGGCGACCGCCAGCGGATTGTCCGCGCCCTCGCCGTGTTCCAGGCCACGGGACAACGTCTCAGCGAATTGCAGAATGAGCATCGGTTTTCTTCCGAGCGCTATTCGTCTCTCGTTCTGGGAGTGACACGGGAGCGGTCGGTGTTGAATGCACGCATCAATGCCCGTGTCCTCGAGATGGTGGACATGGGACTGGTCCAGGAGGTTGAGTCCCTGCTTGCCGCGGGGATTCCTTCCGATTGTCGTCCGATGCAGGCGACGGGGTATCGGCAGGTCGTGGAGATGCTGACAGCGGCCGGACATCCCGAAGAGTGGGTGGAGCGCATTCAACAGGCTCATCGCCGGTACGCGAAGCGTCAGATGACGTGGTTTCGCTCCCTGGAGGTGGAGTGGCGGGAGCCAGACGATGTCGCTGGCGTTGCCGAACGCATTCAGAGGCGATTGGAAGAGAGCTAGGACTTCAGGTTGAGGCCGCTCAGTTTGCCCTGGAGAAGGTCGCCGAAGGTTCCCATGGATTCTCCGCTGCTGGCGGAGCCGGCGGAACGGGAGACGGTGGGGGAAAGCTCCTTCCCATCTTTTCCGAGCGCAGCGAGTCGGCTGACCACGATGCGTCTTTTGGTCGTTTCAATCGCGGTGATGGCGACGACCGGGGTCGCTCCCACGGGGTAGGCGGACCGGACCGCGTCGTTGCGATCCATCTCCGCGTGCGGGAGGAGCGCTGTCAGCCCTCGACCCAGTTCCACGAAGAGCCCGAAGGGAGCGTGGCGAGTGATTCGGCTGCGTACGCGGGATCCGATCGGATGGGTGGTCAGGATGTCAGCCCAGGGATTGGTTCCCGGGGCCAGCATTCCGAGGGAGATGCGCCGCTCTGCAATCTGGATGTCCTGAACGGCGATGTCGATGGAATCGCCCACCTTCAGAATGTCGGAAGGGTGCCGAATCCGATGCTCTCCCTGCATCTCGCTGATATGAACCAGCCCTTCGATTCCGGCTCGGACTTCCACGAAGGCACCGAAGTCCGCGATACGCGTGACCGTCCCACTCAAGCGGTCCCCGACCTCGACTCCCGGGTGTTCCCAGGGGCTGGCGGAGGCTTCCCGAAGTGAG
>CAVOCR010000532.1:0-2532 GCA_963694245.1 Myxococcota bacterium | reverse complement strand
CGGAGACAAGGACTTCTACCAGCTGATCGACGAAAACATCTCCATCCTCGACGTGATGAAGGACAAGACCATCCGTCACGAGGGCGTGCACGAGAAGTTCGGGGTCGCCCCGGAGCAGGTCATCGATGTCCTCGCCCTGATGGGGGATTCCTCGGACAACGTGCCGGGAGTCACCGGCATCGGCGGAAAGACGGCCACGAAGCTCATCCAGGAATACGGCAGCCTGGAGGCGGTGCTGGAAGACGCGGTGAACATCAAGGGAAAACGAGGCGAGAACCTCCGCAACGAAGCGGACATTGCACGGCTCTCACAGACGCTGGTCACCATCGTGACGGACGCGGATCTCGAACTCACGCTGGAGTCCATCGAAGAGCGTCCCCGCGATACGGCGAAGTTGCGCGAGCTCTTCATGAAATGGCAGTTCCGGACGCATCTGAAGCATCTGGAGTCGGAAGGGTCACCCGACTCCGCAGCGCTCGACCGGTCCATCTACCGGACTGTCCGGACTCCGGAGGCGCTCTCTGCCGCGATGGACGCCATCCGGGGCGTGGGCCGCTGCGCGTTCGACACCGAGACCACATCGCTGAACAAACAATCGGCCCGGCTGGTTGGACTGTGTTTCTGCTGGTCCGCAGAGGATGCGATCTATGTCCCGATGAACCACGTTGTGGATGGACAGAGAGCGCCGGATCAGATGACAGAGGAGGAAGTGATGGCCATCGCCGGCCCCGTCCTCCTCGACCCCGCCATTGGCAAGATAGGGCAGAACCTCAAATACGATCTCTCCGTGCTCCGAACCAATGGCTACGATCTCCGAGGCATTGTGCTCGACACGATGATCGCCGACTACGTCCTCGAACCGGATCGCAACCGCCACAACCTCGACGACCTCTCGCTGCGCTACCTTGGCCACTCGATGATCGCTTTCTCGGAAGCGACCAAAGACATCGAGGGCAACCAGTTCGCGCTCGTCCCCATTGACCAGGCGACGCTCTACGCCGCCGAAGATGCCCATGTCTGCTGGCTCCTTGCTGAGAAGCTTGTTCCCGCGCTCCAGGAGCGGGAACTCATGGCGCTTGTCGAGGACCTCGAACTGCCCCTCCTGCCCATCCTCGCTGAGATGGAGGCGAATGGAATGGGTGTCGACGCGGATCGCCTCGGGACGCTCGCCGTCGAATTCGAGCGCCGCATCGAGGAGACCCAGGCGCGGGTCTATTTCCTCGCGGGACGGGAGTTCAGCATCAATTCGCCCAAGCAGCTCCAGAAGATCCTCTTTGAGGAGCGGGGACTGAAACCGTTGAAGAAGACCAAGACAGGCTTTTCGACGGATGCCGACACGCTGGAGCTTCTTGCAGACGTGGATCCCCTCCCTGCCCAGATCCTGCAGTGGAGAGCCCTCTCGAAGCTGAAGAGCACGTATGTGGACACACTCCCGCTCGCGATCGCTCCCACCACTGGGCGCATCCACACTTCGTTCCACCAGGCCGTCGCAGCCACGGGACGACTCGCCTCGAACAATCCCAACATGCAGAACATCCCGATTCGGTCCGACGACGGAAAACGAATCCGAGACTGCTTCGTCGCCCGCGAGGGCCATGTCTTTCTTTCGTGTGACTACTCTCAAGTGGAGCTGCGTCTCCTCGCCCACTATTGCGAGGAAGGCCCCCTTGTGGAGGCATTTCGCCAGGGTCAGGACATCCACAGCCGAACGGCATCCGAGATCTTTGGGATTGCCATTGCGGACGTCACGAGCCATCAACGAAGCGCTGCGAAGGCCATCAACTTTGGAATCGTCTACGGCATGAGTGCATTTCGCCTCGCCCGTGAACTCCGCATCCCCCAGAAGGAAGCCGCCGCCTATCTCGAGGGCTACTTCGCACGCTATCCCCAGGTCAAGAAGGTCCACGCTGCGCTCATCGAAGCCGCTCGGGAGCACGGCTACGCCGAGACTCTCTGGGGAAGACGCCGACCCATCCCCGACATCCACTCCTCCAACGGGCGCGATCGCCAGGCGGCAGAACGACTGGCACTCAACACTCCTCTCCAGGGGAGCGCGGCGGATCTGATCAAGCGCGCCATGCTCGCGGTTCACGCCCGGCTGCGACGGGAGAATCTGCCCGCGCACCTTCTCCTTCAAGTGCATGATGAACTGCTTCTGGAAGTGCCCCACGAAGCGCTCGATCTCGTCACACGCGCGGTTCAGGAGGAAATGGAGGGGGCCGCCACACTTCACGTCCCATTGAAAGTCGACGCGGGCAATGGAGCGACCTGGGCGGCCGCCCACTGATCCCAGACTACGAAAGAGACCCGATCGACCCGGCCTCTCACTGCGCCTGAATCGCTCGCATGCACCTCTTCAGGCTCCTTCGACGGAGCGACGACGTGACACAACCCCCCACAAGCGCTTGCACACGCCGTGCGAGCGCGCTACTTTCACGCCAGATTCCTGTCTGGTGGACTGCCTTTGGAGTAGGACGTTCACGCAAAAGACAATGGCGTACAGTTCGCGGTGCACAGGGCAACGCGGATGCA
>CAVOCR010000531.1:0-2536 GCA_963694245.1 Myxococcota bacterium | reverse complement strand
CATTTCGGGGGACTGGCTGGACGATCCCTTCCTCGATGTCGATGACGTCGACGGCTATGGGCCCGAGCACATCAACATCAGCGAGCCCACTCCCGGGGCGACCTACCGCTTCCTGGTGCATTATTATCTCGATTCCTATGAGGATGGCTTCTTTGGCAACGGCTCTTCGGTGTCGACGAACGTGACGGTCGAGGTCCTCAACTACGGCGTGACCGTGGCGACTTTCGGACCGGAGTACCTCGATACGACCAATCGGAACTGGGACGTGTTTGAATTGGAGTGGGTGGATTCCCTGACCCCTCCGATCGTCACACCGAATGGGACCACGTACATGGTCTCAGGCTCGGATGTGAAGAGTTGCGGCGGGTTCTTGTTTCCCTGAGACTGGGAAGGACATGACCCCGGCGTCGTTTGAATCCAAGGGGCCGTCCGGCAAGTACAGGTGGATTGACTGCCGGTTCCCGACTGACATTCAGTCGGAATTTGGAAACGCGCGACGCCGGGGACAACTGGATCAGCCGTCGTCGCAGGTCAACGGAGAGTCGATCTTCACGGCGTGAGCTTCGATTTCCCCCGTGCTCGGGTTGCGCGAAATCTCAATCACCATCTCGTCGTTGTCCTCGAAGGAGAACGCCGCATTCAACTCAGGACCATTGGTCTCTGAGAGGGTGCCGTGGATGCTGGCGCCCACCGGGACGTTGCGGCAGGGGGAACATTTGCTCTCGAGGGCCTGGAACTCCACGAGCGTGGGAAGCGCCCCTTTTTCGGCTTCCGACTCGATCCCGGTGATGCGCAGGGTCACGGTTCCCTGGATGCTGCTGTCCGTGTTGCAGACTTTGACCACGGTGCAGCCGGCCTCGTCAGTTCCCGGTGTCAGGGGATCTCCCAGTTCGAGGAAGCAGGCGGCATCGCGGAACGCTTCATCAAACGCCGCGCGATTGATCACCTTCCCCGGCGTCTTGACGAGGTTGGAGATCTGGGCCCGCGCCTTTTTCAAGCGCTCGAGTCCGCTGGAGGCGAGGAACTCGTCCTCCGTGAGAAAGAAGCTGGCGGCCACCTTGGAGAGATTGAGCACCTCCGCGAAGGGGTAGGCCAGCTGGGTGATGGGTTCGTCTTCCCGCTTCTCCACGAGCTCCAGTCCGGCGAGTTCCAGTGCGTCTGCGAAGCGGTTCTGATCTTCGGTCATCAGCGGTTCGAAGTCCTGGTGCTCGACATAGAGCTGAAGAGCTGCGCTGGACACGTCGTCGGGGAAGAGCGACAGGCTGTCCAGGACGATGTCACGGATCTCATCGGTGGCTTCATTCATCCCATTGTAATGGCAGCTCATGCAGCTCAGGCCGGTCACGACGTCCGGGGGAACGGCATATTTGTTGAAGTTGTCGGCGACGATGTTGGTGGGAGCGGAGTCCAGCCGATTCCCCTCGGCGTCGGTGATGTAGTAGCCCTGGAATCCATTGGGGAGACTGAAGATCACCTCTCCTCCCGCCTCTTCAAAGTCCACGGGGTGGGAGAGAAGACTCTGCAATCCATCGTTGGCTGCGAAGTCGTAGCTCAACCAGAAGCCTCCAAAATAGCTGTCGATGAGAGCGTTGGCGCTTCCCAGGCCCAGTTCGTGACGCTCCACGGCCCGGTTGTTGACCGAGACGTTCGACTGCAGCATTCCCGCTCGGACGACCTCACGCTGGTCGATGTTCTCCTGAATGTCGATTCCGAAGAGCTGTTGGAGGTCGTCCAGGTGTTCAGGCAGACAGAGGATGTCGTGGTAGAGCGGTGGAACGGAGATGTTCGCTGCGAACCAGTCGGCCTGGACAAAGGGGACTGGAGAGAGCGTGAAATCCGTGAGCACTTCGAAGTCGTCGTTGTCGAACTCGAGGGCGTAGGGATACGCCTCTTCGATGAACCTCCACGCGTTCATGTTCTCGCATTCCTCGAGTTGGACCGGCACTTCATCCCAGGCGTAGTCGCGGAGATCGATGCTGACCACGAGGCCTTGCGCATCGACGGGAGCCACGGGGGAGATCTCCTCGTTCCAGCTCATGGAGTTCACGAGCTTCGTGAGGGCATCGCGGTAGGTTGCGAGATCTTCCCAGCTCTTGCCCGCGTTCCGGAGGTTGGCGAGGGAGATGTAGCGGATGTGCTTCCGCACGCTCAGCTGCCGGCTCAAGAGGTCGTCCGCCATCCATTGGATCACGAGTTCATCCGTGATGAAATCGGGAGTCGGTGGCGGTTCCACGATCTCGACTTCGGGTTCGGCGAGGCACACGACCCATTGCTCGACGACCGCGATCTGCTGAAGCGTGGGACGGGGATCTTCGATGGTGGCTGGCGGCATGGAGTCGTTTTGCATGCGCACGAGCGGAGGAGAGAGTTCAGGCTCTCCGGCCACGAAGAGACCAAATTCGAGCAGGGTGTCGAGGTCCAATGTCTGCTTTCCGTTGAAGGGGATGTTCCCCGCTTCTCCGTGGCAGCTGCCGCAGTTGGTGTCGAGAACGAGCTCCGTCGCCGCACGAAGTTCGATTCGGTCGTCGTCGTCGCA
>CAVOCR010000530.1:0-2538 GCA_963694245.1 Myxococcota bacterium | reverse complement strand
CGGACCGTACACATTCGTGGGGCGGACCACCGTCAATGCCAGTCCGCGCCTTCGCACGAGATCCCACGCGAGCTGCTCCTGAACCTGCTTCGTTCGGCTGTACACGCCAACGGGATCCCCCATCGGAAGCTCCTCCGCGCAGACATGGGTCCCGATGGAGGCGCCATAGACCACGACACTGGAGACCAGAACGACGCGAACGGAATGGCGAGCCGCTTCTGCGAGAACAACATGCGTACCGCCCACCGTGACGCGGACAAAGCGTTCCTCAGGGCCCCAGTCCCCTACGAGCGCGACCAGATGAAATACCCTCTCCACGCCCTCGAGTGCTTCTGCGACCGAACTCGGATCCGTCACATCCCCACGCACCACCTCGACTCCGCTCCATTCCTCCGGAACATCCTCCTGGGGAAGGACGAGAGCGCGCACTCGAACCCCCTCCGACTGCAAACGCTGGACGAGCCGCTTCCCAATGAAGCCGGTCGCCCCGGTGACGAGCGCATGCTCAAAGGGTGAATCGCTCATGGAGCGACTCCTCGAGCGCGCAGATCATGCACGGTGTCCCGCAACGTCTCCCGAGGGTCCCGGGGTGAAAACCCCAGATCCGAGCGCGCCTTCGAGTTGTCGAAATACCAGAACACCTGGCTCATCTCGACGGAGATCACATCCAACGGGGGAGTCGCTCCGAACAGACGAAAGAGCGGCTCGGACAACCAGGCTCCGAGCCAGGTCAGACCATTCGGCGCTGGAAGCCGGGAGATCCCGACTTCCGCGGCCTCCGCAGTCCGCAAGAGGAACTCACGAACGGTCCAATTCACCGCCCCCAGAAGGTAACGCTCTCCGGCGTGCCCCCGGGTCAACGCGGCCACCGTGGCCGCTGCGGCATCCCGCACATCGACCATGTTCATTCCACCGCGCGGGAGAGCAGGCACCTGACGCCGCATCACACGCACGACATCCTCCGTCGAGGAACCGCGAAGGTCCCCGGGACCCAGCAGAAGAGAGGGATGAATGGACACCAGCGAGACGCCCCGCGCCGAAGCCCGCTCGAACGCGACCTTCTCGGCCGCGATCTTGGATACGTAATAGGGCCACCCCCCCACGACGTCCTCGGGAAAAGCATCGAGCTCTGTCGCCACGCGATCTGAATTCCGCGAGCATGCGATGGAACCCGAGGTCGAGGCGTAGATGATTCTCTGAACACCGGCATCGGCAGCGGCATCCACGACCACACGGGTTCCCTCGACGTGGAGAGCGTGCATTCCGGAGGCATCCCTCGGATCCCGACTCACCCAGCCCGCAAGATGAAAAACCGCATCACACCCGGCGATGGCCTTCGCGACATCCGCTGTCTCCAGGACACTGCCCACGTGGGACTCCACCGGAGAATCCTCTGAGATCGGCATGGAGCGCTGCAACGTCCGGACGTGATGTCCCTCCTCAATCAGTCGCTCCACGACATGACTGCCCAGAAATCCACTTCCGCCGGTGACAAGCACTGTCATGCCCATCGGTCACCCCTCTCCCGCATGCACGCGATCGGGGCGGGCATACACGTTCATCCGCTCTCCGCGCAGGAAGCCCACCAGCGTGATGCCGGCATCCTGAGCCAGTGAGACGGCAAGAGAGGTCGGGGCCGACACGGCGGCGACCAGGGGAATGCCAGCGGCGAGGGCTTTCTGCACAATCTCAAAGCTGACGCGACCGGAAACCATCAGGAGCGTGTCCTGGAGCGAAACATCCGACACGCTCGCCCAGCCGATCACCTTGTCGACAGCGTTGTGACGTCCCACATCCTCTCGAACCACCAGCAAGGAACCGTCCGCACGAAAGAGCCCGGCTCCATGGAGCCCCCCGGTCGCGTCAAACCCGACCTGGTGCTCTCTCAATTGTTCTGGAAGTCCTTGAAGCACCCTGGAATCCACCGTGAGAGTGGAGGTCACAGGCGGCGCACACGCCATCGCGTTTTCCCGGGTCGCCTTTCCACAGATTCCACAGCTGCTGGACGCAAAGAGGTTCCGCTTCAAACGCTCGAGATCCACCACAGCATCGGGCTTGAGAAGAATCTGGAGCACGTTCTCCTCGGACTCCTCCACATCGATGTCCGGGCAATGTCGAATCCGATGAACGGAGGCGCGGTCCGAAACGACACGCTCGGTCAGGACAAATCCCCAGCCGAGCTCCACATCATGGCCCGGAGTCCGCATGACCACGGCCAGTGGGATCTGCCCGAGTCGAATTTCGAGCGGCTCCTCATGCGCAACCATGTCCTCGGAGGACTCGGATGTCCGGCCGACCCAGGCGTCCCGAGCCACCGACACAAAGCGTGATTCATCAGGAGAGGCGTTCATCGGTCGATTCTCGCAGGCACCCCGCAAAATGTCATGCGCTGCCTAGAAGATCCCGGGAATCAACCGACGGCGCTCCGGGGGGTAGTCCGGGAATTGCGCGCGATACCAGCGATGATTGGAGATCGCACGCGGCAGGAGATTCGCGATCGTCCAGACCGCGAAGGCCAGACCCGCGAGCGACCACGTG
>CAVOCR010000529.1:0-2540 GCA_963694245.1 Myxococcota bacterium | reverse complement strand
CCATCGGGCACCTCCTCTCTTGTTCTTCACTGATTTCAATTGAAACGCAGGACTCTTCCCCGCGCACATCCCGCCCATTGTTCATCCCGCCCCGTGGCCTTCGCCGGGCAGCCTCTGTCCCAACCTTCGCATGAACCCATTCCGGGTCGCGAGGTAAAAACGAGCCGGGACCGTCCCTGGAAAGCCCCTGGTCCCTGTGTTACGCTGATCGGCATGGAAGATGGGTTTCTCCCATCCAGCTTCAGTTCCCCGTCGCCCCTCTCCGGGCTGGTCGGCGCGCAGCAGTCTCCGTGCGCTTGAGCTCGATGAACGCGGCGCACACCACCGTGACACGCGGTGGAGGAGGCGAGCGCCCATGGCGTCACTGCTCGACAAGATCGCCGCCCATCACAATCAGGCCGAATACAAGGATCTGATGTGGAAGGGCACCTTCGACGACTACCTCTCGAAGGTGAAGGAAAACCCCGACATCGTGCGCTCCGCATATCAGCGACTGCACGACATGATTCTCAGCCATGGGACCCGGGAATACGTCGACAACAAGAAGAAAATCACCTCCTACAACTTCTTCTCCAACGAGTTGGATGAGGGAAAGGACGCGATCTTCGGTCTCGACATCGCGTTGATGAAATTGACGAATGTCATCAAATCAGCGGCGCTGAACTACGGGACTGAAAAGCGCGTGATTCTCCTCCATGGCCCGGTGGGGAGCGCCAAGAGCACGATCGTCCGATTGCTCAAAAAGGGATTGGAGCGATACACCCGCACGCCGGAAGGAGTGCTCTACACCTTCGAGTGGCTGCTCCCCGGCAATGAGAGCGGAGAGGAGGTCCAGTCCACCCCAGTCAACGAAGATCCCCTCCTCCTGATCCCCATGGAATGGCGAAAGCAGGCCCTGGAAGAGCTGGGACTCCTGGACTCCCGCTATCCCATCCAGCATCTCCTCAGCAAGGATCTCAGCCCTGCGAGCCGCTTCACGTTCCGTGACCTTCTGGGACAAAACGACGGAGACTGGCGCAAGGTGATCGAGAACCACGTGCGTGTGAAACGCCTGGTCTTTTCGGAGCAGGACAGGGTCGGCATCGGAACGTTCCAGCCCAAAGACGAGAAGAATCAGGATTCCACCGAGCTCACCGGAGACATCAACTACCGGAAGATCGCCATCTATGGCTCGGATTCGGACCCCCGAGCCTTCAATTTTGATGGGGAATTCTGCGTGGCGAACCGTGGAATCATCGAGTTCGTGGAGGTGCTGAAGCTCGACGTGGCGTTCCTCTACGACCTCCTTGGAGCCAGTCAGGAACACAAGATCAAACCCAAGAAGTTTGCCCAGACGGACATCGATGAGGTGATCATCGGCCACACGAACGAGCCCGAATACCGCAAACTCCAGAACAACGATTTCATGGAGGCCCTGCGCGATCGGACGATCAAGATCGACATCCCCTACATCACGAAGCTCTCGGAAGAGGTCCACATCTACAAGAAGGACTTCAACTCCCGGAAAGTACAGGGAATCCACATCGCGCCGCATACCATCGAGATGGCCGCCATGTGGGCGATTCTGACCCGATTGGAAGAACCCCGAAAGCACAATCTCTCCGTGCTCCAGAAGCTGAAGCTCTACGATGGGAAAAGCCTCCCAGGCTACACCCAGGACAACATCAAGGAGCTTCGGAAGGAGTCGGAACGGGAAGGAATGGATGGCATCAGCGCCCGCTACATCCAGGACAAGATCTCCAACGCATTGGTCAGCGGACATGCGGAGACCAGCATCAATCCCTTCATCGTGATGAATGAGCTCGAGAGCGGACTCAAGCATCATTCCCTGATCAGCAATGAGGACACGCGGGCGCATTACACCGAACTCCTGGCGGTGGTGAAACAGGAATACGAGGACATCGTCAAGAACGAGGTCCAGCGCGCCATTTCAGCGGATGAGGAGGCCATTGGGCGGCTCTGCGCCAACTACATCGACAACGTGAAGGCCTACACGCAGAAGGAGAAGCTGAAGAACCCCTACACGGGGCAGCTGGAAGAGGCCGACGAGCGGCTGATGCGCTCCATTGAAGAGAAGATCGACATCCCGGAGAGCCGCAAGGGTGACTTCCGTCGCGAGATCATGAACTACATCGGAGCGCTGGCGATCGACGGAAGGCAATTCGACTACAAGACCAACGAGCGCCTCCACAAGGCCCTCGAATTGAAGCTCTTCGAGGACCAGAAGGACACGATCAAGCTCACGAGCCTCGTGAGCAACGTGATCGATCGGGAGACCCAGGAGAAGATCGACATCGTCAAACAACGACTGATCAAGAACCACGGGTACAATGACGAATCCGCGACAGACGTCTTGAATTTCGTCGCGAGCATCTTTGCTCGCGGGGACATCACTTCGGAAGCGAGTTGAGCACCGACCGTTGAAGATCCGGAAAGACCACGCCCGCTTCCGGGAGATCGTCCGCGGACGAATCCGGAAGAACCTCAAACGATTCATCTCCTCCGATGAACTGATCGGAAGACAGGGAGACGAGGTGGTC
>CAVOCR010000528.1:0-2553 GCA_963694245.1 Myxococcota bacterium | reverse complement strand
AAGATTGGATGGATGCCCTGCAATCCGGCGATTGGCGGCGTGGGGAAGGGTCATCTCGTCAAGGAGATCGATGCCCTGGGGGGCGAGATGGCTCGAGCCATCGACGCCACGGGAATCCAGTTTCGCACTCTCAATGCGAGCAAGGGACCGGCGGTTCAAGCCACTCGTGCGCAGGCGGACATGGTGCTTTACGCCAGCCGAATGCGGGAGGCGGTGGAGAACCAGGAAAATCTGACGGTCAAACAGGGAAGCGTCGAGAGCCTTGTTGTGGAAGACGGGGAAGTCCGGGGCGTTCAGACGGGCCTCGAGCAGTATTTTCGAGCGCGTACCGTCGTGATCACAACAGGGACGTTCCTTCGGGGCACCATGCACGTGGGCTCTCAGAAGACCCGAGGCGGACGAGCGGGGGAGGGCGCCAGCTTTGGTCTCACCGGTTGTCTGGAGGCGCTGGGGTTTGAGCTGGGTCGATTGAAGACAGGGACGACTCCGCGACTCGATGGTCTCACCATTGATTACGCAGGTCTCGAAGAGCAGCCCGGGGATCCCGACCCTCGTCCTTTCGCATTCTTTGGAACGCGGATTGAACAGACGCAGGTCTCCTGCCACATCACGTGGACTTCGGAGGCGGTGCATGACGTGATTCGGGAGAACCTCGATCGCTCTCCGATGTTCTCCGGCGACATTCACGGGGTCGGCCCCCGCTATTGTCCCTCCATCGAGGACAAGGTGCACCGCTTTCCGGATCGTTCCAGCCACAAGGTGTTTCTGGAGCCGGTGGGATTGCGGACTCGGGAGGTCTATCCGAACGGCATCAGCACGAGTCTTCCCTTTGATGTGCAGTTGGCGTTTGTTCGAGCGATCCCGGGGCTGGAGAACGTGGAGATCACGCGCGCCGGCTATGCAGTCGAGTATGATTATGTGGAGCCCATGCAGCTCCGCCATACCCTCGAGACCCGGCGGGTAAAGGGACTCTTTCTGGCGGGTCAGATCAATGGAACGAGTGGCTATGAGGAAGCAGCGGCTCAGGGCCTTGTGGCGGGGATCAACGCGGCCAGCCGCGTTCAGGATCGCAAGCCGTTCACCCTGAGTCGAGCACAAGCGTATATCGGGGTGTTGATCGATGACCTGATCACTCACGGAACGGCGGAACCCTATCGGATGTTCACCTCCCGTGCTGAATATCGGCTGGTGCTGCGAGAGGACAATGCGGACCTCAGACTGACACCCCTCGGACGCGAACTGGGGTTGGTGGGAGATGAGCGCTGGGCTCATTTTGATTCCAAGCGCACCGCAGTGTCCGCGTTGTCTGAGGCGTTGCAGGCGTGTCGCATCAATCCCACGAACGAAATCAATGCGCGCCTCTCGGAGATGGGGGAGGTGGCTCTTCGAAAGCCCGCCACCCTGAGCGATCTGCTTCGGCGTCCGGAATGGAGCCTGAAGGAAGTACGAACCCTGATGGAGGACACGTTTCCGTTCACCAGTTCCGAGGTCGATGAGGAAGTCGTGATTCAGGCGAAATATGCCGGTTATGTGGAGCGCCAGGAAGCCGCCATTGCCCGGTTTTCCACGGAAGAGAACCTCCTGGTCCCCGAATCCCTGGATTTTAGCAGGATAGGGGGCCTCTCCAATGAGGTCATCGAGAAACTGGGACGTGTTCGGCCCGCGAGCATCGGTCACGCACGTCGGATCCCCGGAGTGACTCCGGCGGCGATCGGCGCGCTTCTGGTCCATCTCAAAAAGGCCAGCTGACAACCCGCCTCAATTCGTCTTCAAGGTCTTCTGAAGGGCGCTCGCGATGTGCTCCGCCAGCTCTTCGCTGATGCCCTGGACAGTCGCGATGGAGCTGGGATCAGCCGAGCGGATGCGTTTGAGGCTCCCGAAGTGCTTGAGGAGTCTCTTTCGACGCGCTGGGCCCACGCCTTTGATGGAGTCGAGAGGGCTCTTCAGGATCCGTTTCCGTCGGAGTTTCCGATGATAGGTGATCGCGAACCGATGGGCTTCGTCCCGGAGACGGGTGAGCAGATGCAGGGCTGCGGAGTTTCGGGGCAGGATGAGTGGGTCCTTCGCGCCCAGAATGAAGACGCGTTCTGGAGAACGCTCCGGAGTCGTTCCGGATCGACTCGCCGCATCCTGAACGCGGCTCTTGGCCAGACCCATCAGATCCACTCCGACGATTCCGAGGTCCTGTAGCGCCCGGTGCGCGGCGTTGACCTGTCCTTTTCCCCCGTCGATCACGACCAGATTGGGGCGATCCCCTCCATCACGGGCGCGCTTGAAGCGTCGGTGAATGACTTCGTACATCATCTTGAAGTCATCGGGAGATGCCGGGGCCTGCATGCGGTAGGTGCGGTATTCCCTCTTTGCGGGTTCACCTGCCAGAAAGCAGACCATGCTCGCGACCGCCTCGCTTCCCTGGATGTTGGAGATGTCGTAGCACTCGATGCGCATGGGAAAGGACGTGAGATGAAGCCGCTGATTCAGCTCTTCGAGTGAGTGGGCAGCATCCGCCTCCTTCTGCTCCCGAAGTGCAAAGCTCTGTGCAGCATTCTTCTC
>CAVOCR010000527.1:0-2563 GCA_963694245.1 Myxococcota bacterium | reverse complement strand
CAGCGCGAAGGCTCCGCGCGCGGTCCAGGCATCAAAGGCGATGGAAGAGGCTCTCCATCCTTCCGAGATGGCGCTTTCTTCCCCGGCCTTCCGGGGAAGCGTGGTGAACGCTCCGGAGCGGGTCAGCATCTCTCGGACGAGCGCGGGTGCACGCTGGCTCAATTCCCGGGCGCTCGCGTTCTCGGTGAGGTCGTAGAATGGACCCACTCCGAATGCGAAGAGGGCCTTCAGCCCGTGATCGTTGGAAGAATGGCAGTGACCCGTCATGCAGAATTCACCGGTACTGGCATCGCAGTGCGTGTGGCTCGTGCACGGGCGCACGTCTCCGAAGGCGGATGGGGTTCCTCCGAGCAGAAGAGACAGAATGAGAACCGCCTTAGCGGCGGAGACGAGCGCCGTCGAAGACAAAATTCACCTTGCCGCCATTGATGGCATTACGGATGGGGTCGGGGATGGCCGGGAGACGTCGACTTCCCCCTGAGGAAGGCATGAATCGCTGTACTGCCTGTCGCACAGCAGTGTCGAAGTGTTTGTTGCCCGAGGTCTTGATGATGGAGAATTTTCGAATTGCGCCCGTGTAGTCGAGCTGGAGTCGAACGCGGGTTTTGAGCTTCCGGAGGGCGTCCGCGGGGATCATCTGTGGGGCGGCCATTTCGCTTTGGAGCGCTCCCTGCAGCCGGGTGAGCGCTGGATGTCCTTTCATGGAGCG
This sequence comes from Myxococcota bacterium, assembly GCA_963694245.1. Classification (GTDB taxonomy): domain Bacteria; phylum Myxococcota_A; class UBA9042; order JABWCM01; family JABWCM01; genus CAVOCR01. The sequence continues at coordinate 1,854 of CAVOCR010000527.1, read as the reverse complement.
GGGATCCGTTCCATGTACTGAACCGTCTTTTTGTCCGACGATCTTGTCCAGCGCCGTGGCGCGTTTCCGAGGGTCGTCGTCTTCTGGAGCGTCCAGAATGTCGTCGAGGGTCTGTTCTTTTTTCCTCCGCTTGTCGAGTTCCGCCTCCTTGGGTTTGTTTTGCTTGTTTTCGACCTCTTTGGGCTTTTCGTTCTTCTTGTCGATGTTGATGCCCGCCTGCACTTTTCGACGCTGTTCGTATTTGACGAGCCTGGGCAATTCTCTGGGAATCGGCTCCTTGTACCCGAGCGCGGCAATCACGGCGACTTCGATGGTCTGGACATCGGGGGGCGGGCCGATGTCAATGCCCCGTCTCGGAAGGGGCACCTCGGGGCTCGGACATCGCCGATCCCCACAGAGCTGCGCAGGACTGCGCGGGAGTTCTCTGATCGGGTCCCGTTGGACGTTGTCCTGACGATGAAGCATCCACGCCAGCCCCACGTGGACGGCGAGTGTGGCGATCAGACTGATGGCGAGGGAGGACGCTGTGGTGAGGCGTGCAGAGCGGATGGGGTCGCGCTGGACCTCTTCCTTCTCGGGCGCCGCGTCCACCTCAGTCCTCCAGATCCGGCTCGGCGACGAGACCAAATTTGGTGATGCCCGCTTTTCGGATACGCGCCATGACGGTCAACGCCTGGCCATAGGGAATCGCCCGGTCGGCTCGGAGATAGATCTCGCCATCCCGTTGAAGCTTCTCATTTTCAAGGAGCTTCTTTTCGAGCTGTGAAAGGCATCGCTTGAAGCGTGCAGCCGGGTCCTTGGCCTTCAGCTGTGCAGAGGCGCCGGGGGCCTGGTCGTCACAGCGAACCACCAGGGTCTCTCCGATGTAGAAAGCGGGGTCTCGTGTCATCGTGAGGACGAGCTTCTGTTCCTCGTTCAGGTTGACCTCTTCCGCGTTGACCTTCGGCATGTTGATCGGGATTTTCTGAGAGGGGTGTTGCGCGGCGATGTCCTCTTCCACGATCTCCTTTCGGATGCGCTGGACTTCCTGCTCGGCCCGCAGAGTTTCCACACTCGAAGTCACCATGAAGATGATCAGGAGCACGAGCATCACGTCGACCAGGGGGGCGACGTTGATTTCGCTCATTGCCGTTCCGTACTCGGAGGGGTCTTCTCCGCCAGAGGACATTCCCATGAATTCTCCGTTTTCTCAGGTCATGTGTCGTCGGACGATGTTGAGGAATTCCCCGACGAAGTTGTCGAGTTCAACGAGGTGCCAGCGGATGCGCCTTACAAAGAAATTGTACGCCATCACTGCTGGGATCGCCGCGAGGAGCCCGATCGCCGTCGCGACCAGTGCTTCCGCGATATGCGGTGCAACTGAGGTCAAGAGGTTCTTCGTGGGATCGATGTGTGCGAATGCGTCCATGATGCCCCAGACTGTCCCAAACAGACCGATGAAGGGAGCCGCGCTTCCCGTTGTGGCCAGGAAGGGCGTCAGGTGTTCGAACTCCAGCGTCTGGTGCATTCGGGCTCTGCGCATGGCGCGCTCGATGGACTCCATGTCCACGTTTTCCGAACCGCCTTCGCCTCCCGAATGCTGGGAGAGTTCCTTGTATCCGGCCTTGAACACCTGAGCGACGGCGACGGGGCGGAGGGTGTTCGCCTTCTCGTAGAGCGCTTCGAGTCGTTCGGTCTCCCAGAAGGCGTCGATGAAGGCGCGTGTATCTCTCTTCACACGCCAGAAGTAGAGGCTCTTGTAGACGATGATGAACCAGGTGAAGAGGGACATCAGCGTGAGTACAAGGAGCACTCCCGCGATTACCCAGGATTCTCCAATGCGTTCAAGAACGTTGCTCATCAAGGAGATCTGGT
>CAVOCR010000526.1:0-2568 GCA_963694245.1 Myxococcota bacterium | reverse complement strand
ATCAGATAGGGTTCGGGGTAATGTGGATTGACGGAGATGAGCGAGGCCATGGTGGCGCGACGGTACGCAAGGCCTGCCATGCCGTCAAGAACCCTCCGTCCTTGTCCAGTCCTCTCCTGGCGCTACCATGAGGCATGACCATCGAATCCCAGCGCATCGGAAGAATCGCCCGAATTGACGACGATTCACTTGAACTCGTCAGTGATGGGCGACGAACGACTCTCCAGTCCCCCCCCGATTGGCGGACCCTCCCGCTGCAGCCCGGAGACCTCGTGATTCTGCGCGTTTCCAGGGAATCACCTCTGGCGGTTGAAGAGGTCGTGGAAGTCCACCCCTGGACCGGAACCGGTTCCTTTCCTCCCCCCGGATCGGACTGGGAGCGAATGAACCGGGGACCCGAGAATCTGATGAACGCGCTTCTCGGACGCGCACGACTTCTCCGAGCCATTCGCGGAATGTTCGACTCCAGAGGATTCATCGAGGTGGACACCCCCACCATGGCGAGCTGCGCAGCACTTGAACCGCATCTGGAATCTGTCAAAGCAGAGCTTCGCATCACTCCCGGAGGCGAGACCATCACGCGTTGGATGATCACCTCGCCGGAATACCACATGAAACGGCTTCTCTCCTCTGGAGCCTCCCGGATCTACCAGATCGGAAAAGCCTACCGAAGTCGCGAAAGAGGACAGCATCACAACCCCGAGTTCACGATGCTGGAATGGTATCGAACGTTCTCGAACGTGGAAGAAGGCATCGGAGACACCGTGGCCGTGATCTGTGCGGCGGCACAGGCCATTCACGGCACCCATCACATCCCATTCCAGGGCGAGCAGATCGATCTCACTCCGCCCTGGCCCCGATGGACCGTGCGGGAGGCCATCCAGAAATGGGGCGGATTTGATCCCGATCCCAGTCTCTCCGTGGAGGCCCTCCGCGCACGCGCTCAAACTGCGGGCATCTCCCTCGACTCGGAAGACGTGAACCGTTCCGACATCCTGATCCGGACTCTGGTCGAAAAAGTGGAGACGGCGATCCCCCGGAATCGGCCCGTGATTCTCCACGAATACCCCCAATGCCTCGCTTCCCTGGCGCGCCCAACACCCCACGATCCCACGATCGCCGAACGATTCGAGGTGTATGTGGGGGGAATGGAACTCGCGAATGGGTTCGGAGAACTCGTCGACGCCCAGGAGCAGCGGCGACGATTTGAGGCGGAACAAATGGAACGTCGCCGGCGAGGCCTCCCGGAGCATGCCATCGACGAACGATTGATCGCTGCACTCGAGGTGGGAGTCCCTCCCTCCACCGGAATCGCTCTCGGAATCGACCGATTGTTGATGCTCGTGTTGAACCACGCCTCCATTGCGAATGTCGTCTCCTTTCCTTCCGAAGAGACATGATCCCAGCACCGCGGACCTCGAACCCCTGAAAACTTGGACGCTTTTTTGTTGCACGCTGGATCGTGGGCCAGGTATGCTGTCGGCAGGAACTCAGTTCAATGTGAACTTCCCCGCCCCATCGAGTCTGCCAAAAGGCGCCGGTGGGGAACTGGAACATCAACGAACAGCCCTTCGTCCCCTTCAGGTAGCACTGAGGAGACTGGCGCTTCAGAACATCCCCGGAATCAGGTTCGTGGAAGCATGCTTCCCGGCGACCTCTCCAAAAGACCAGGAGTTGCTCACAGTGACTACCGAGAACGGCCCCACTCCAGAAGTCACCACCAGCGTCCGCCGCAAAGCACGTCTTCGCGTCGTGGATTCCCCCGTGGTACGGCGAAGTCGGAGCGGCGCATCGCGCTCCAGAAGCAGCAAAGAAGACTGGAGCCGTGAGGACAATGCTGATGAAGCCGCCGCACGACGCGCTCCGAGTCCCCCACGACCGGTCAGTCCGGAACGGGCCCGATGGAACGAATTGACGGAAGGCGTCCTCTCGATTCATGGCGCACCATTCGACCCCACTCGCTCGTGGAAGGAAGGCGACATCCTCCTTCACAAACAGTTCGGGATGGGGGTTGTCGAAGCCTCAGAGGAACTCGAGCCGACCCAGGTACGAGCCATTTTCCGAGACGGATTCCAGGTCCTGGACCTCGAAATCGTCGACGAGGATGACGAGGACTGAACCGCCTCATGCGACCCCTCCCCGGGTCGTGACTTGACGCGCCATCCACCCCGTGTGAAAGAAACGCTGATGCCGGGATCGTACCGGTTTCAGCCCAGGAGAGAGCAATGCAGTGGTGGGAGAAGGAAGCTTCGCTCGTGGAGCCGCGACTCCGGAATCGACCGCTGGACCAGGTCGTTCTGTTTGAAACAGGCTACGGCCCTTCGGGTCTGCCCCATCTCGGAACCTTTGCGGAAGTCGCTCGCACCTGTTTTGTTCAACGGGCATTTCAACTCGCACACCCTGAGCTTCCGACCCGTGTCATCGCCTTCTCGGATGATATGGATGGACTGCGATCCGTTCCCGAAAACCTCCCCAACAAAGAGCTGATCACGGAACATCTGGGACGCCCCCTTTCGCGCATTCCGGATCCCTTCGGCGAAGCCGAATCCTTCAGTGCCCACTTGATCG
>CAVOCR010000525.1:0-2569 GCA_963694245.1 Myxococcota bacterium | reverse complement strand
CGCCGGAGGGCGCCGCGTGGATCCACGGAGGTGTGGAGGGAATGGCAGCCGCTCCCCCTATTTTCCTTCGCGGGGAGGGAAGAACGATTCTCCGGGTGGAGGCCTCTCACAACGCACGGGAATTCTGGCTGCTTGTTGGGGGCATCTGCTGTCTGCTCGGCTTCCTCGCCATGCTGGTTGTTCCCCATTGCCATGTTTCCATCGTTCCTGATGGAGCGGGGGGCCACCTGGTGCAGGCGGTGTCCTTGAATCGCCCCTGGCGATTGCGGACCCGGATCCTGGCTGCCGTGGATTCTGGAGAGTCCCTCGAATGGAGGACCCGACGATGATGTGGCACGACCTGGGGATTCTCCTGTCCATCGTTGGCCTGGTGCTGCTCGCATGGGTGGTCTTCAATGGCATGAGTGGAGGCCGTGGATTGTCATCGATGATCGATGGAAGTGAGCGCCGCGGAGGCGCCTGGATCGCGCTGGTGGGCGGAGTGTTCTTTCAGGGGTTGGGCGGTGTCGGCTTGCATCTGGGGCTGGGACATCCGCCGATGAACTGGTTTGAGATCCTGCTCCTCAGCGGCTGGCTGGTCGGTGTGTTTGCGGTCGTGGGGGCGTGGCGCAACGCCCATCCCATTCTGTGGGCTCCGTTGGCGAATGTTCCCCTGATGACGGGAACGCTTGCATTCGTGGTGGGCGATGGCGCGCCGGTGGTGCATCTCGGGATGGAGCCGGCCACTCTAGCGCTCGTGGGATGTACAGTGGTGTCTCTGGCGCTCCTCCTGGCTGCGGGGGCGTTGGCGTTTCGCCGCTTGCTTCGTACGATGGATGGAGCGAGCGGCGTCACCTGTCTCGCGCTTGTTCTGGCGCTGTCCGCCACCTGGTTTTCAGGAGGGAGCTCCGCGGGCGATGAGCGCTCGTTTACGGTGTTCACCGAGGCCACTTCGACAGAGAAGGCGGTCCCCGTATTGATGGAACTCAGCCTCGAAGAGAGGGATGGCGGAACTCTCTACACGCGCGTGGTTCCCGCTCGAGTCTCCGTGCCATTTCTGGATGGCTTGCGGGGGTGGACCTCCCTGGCCCTTGGACTGGCCCTTCTCTTTCTCGTGCTTCAATGGAGCATCCCCAGTTCGCTGTATCGGAGTCTCTCGGCAGTGTCTTTGGCGGGTGCGTCGTTTTTCCTCCTTGTGCTGGTCGCCAGCATGGCATGGGTCCTGGCGACGCATTCGAGCGTCGAGGTGGTCGCAGAGGAGTTTGCGCGCTGGGCTCAGGCGTTTGGGGTGGAGAGCACGGGGACTTCGGTGCAGGTGCATGCTGCGCGCCCTCTTCAAGCCGCTCCCCATGTCCTGCGGCTGTCATCGGCCTCCGCCTCCTGGATTATTCTGATGGGGGTCACGCCATTGGTGCTGATGAGCGTTTCGTATCGGCTTCGACATTTGATGTCTCCGACCCGAAATCCGGATGCTGGGATTGAATCCCGGCATCTCGAGCGAGCAGAGCACGCATTGGAGGGGTTCGCGTTCATCATGATGGGGGTGATGCTCTTGATGATGATGATCTGGCAGTCGGCTCACCTCGGATCCGTGGACCCTTTTGATTCCCGGTTCGTGGGGGGAGTGGTCTTGTGGGGGACGCTGGGTCTGGCGTTGCTGGTGCGCCTGGAGCAGGGCGCGGGGCGCGCACTGTCTGCGCATCTCTCGGTGCTGACGGGTGCGGGTTCCCTGGTGTGGCTCATTGGAAACGTCAGTGGGTGGATACTCCCTTCGTCGTTGCCCCCTTTCTAGTCCCGGTCCATTTCCTTTGACACCTTTGCGGGGCGTCTGATAGAAAACTGCGGCTTTCCGGGCGGCGACCGGGAGAAGGATGGCGCGAGGCATGTCCAACGCTTTTCGAGGTCTCCTGATTGGTGCATGCATGGTGCAGGCAGTGGCCTGTGCCACGGCGGGAAGCACGGAGCGGGATCACGTCTCCCGATCTGCGGAAGAGAGCTATCGGGAAGGTGTGTCCGAGCTTGCTCGGGGCAATTATACCGAGGCGATTCATCTCTTTCGTGAGGTTGCACGGAGTCCCCGCTACGTTACGTGGAGTGCGTTGGCAAAGCTTCGCGTCGGTGACAGTCTTCTCTTTCAGGGACGGCATGCCGAGGCGGTGGTGCATTACGAGGGGTTTCTCGCTCAACACAAGGGCGATCCAAACACCGCACATGCACGTTACATGCTGGCGATGGCCCATGTCGGACAGGTGGCGACGGATGGACTGTTCGAGCCGCCTGCCTACGAGAGGGACAGTGCTCCCTTGCAGAAGGCGCGGATGGAACTCGAAAGGTTCGTCGCGCAGCATCCACGGAGTCGTTATTTTCCGGCGGCCGTGGAGAAACTGGACTGGGTGATTGACCTGCAGTTCGCGTTCAACGAATACGTTGCGAACTATTATGCGAGTCGTGAACATTCCCAGTCGGTGATCGCGCGACTGGAGAACGCACTTGTAGTGTTCCCACGGCGGTCAGCGCGTTTCGAGACGTATCTGCGTCTTGGGCGTGCGCACGCGGCGTTGAACGAGCCGGAGCGTGCATGGGCGATGGT
>CAVOCR010000524.1:0-2571 GCA_963694245.1 Myxococcota bacterium | reverse complement strand
AGACACCGCGCGAACAAACCCCAGCAGTCCATGTTTCGACGCACAATAGGCGCTGACATATTCCATTCCCGTCTTGCCGGCGATGGAGGCCAGATGAATGACGCGTCCCCAACCCCTCTCCTGCATTCCTGGAAGAACCGCCTGAGTCAGCCGAAAAGCGCCCGTCATGTTGACGTTCAGAACCTGGTTCCACAGCTCCACCGAGTGATTGGCCAATGGACCACTGGGCGAAATCCCGGCGCTGTTCACGAGGATGTCGATGCCTCCGAATGCCTCCTGGGCATACGCCACGGCGGACGTCACGGACTCATCGACGCCGACATCACAGACCACTGAAGCGGCCTGTCCCCCTCGAGACTGAATCTCGTCCACCAGCGCATCGAGTTCCGACTTCGTGCGGGACGCCACCACCACCGACGCCCCCGCCCGGGCGAACTCCTCGGCGACCACCCGGCCCATGCCCCGTCCAGCACCCGTGATGAGAACTCTTTTGTCCTTCCACTCTCCAGTCATGCCCCTTCCTCCGTTCCCTTCGGTCTCGTCGTAGCGAACCCCACAGCCCCCGTCAAGGGGACACTCCACTCTGCAATGTCTCCTGTAGGAATCGAATGATCTCGCCCTCCGCGAAGCGCTTCGCCGCCGGATCCCGGGGCGAATGACGGGCCTCGGGAAACACCATCAAGCGATGGGGTTTTCCTTCCCGGGCGAGCGCCTCGAGAAACACCGCCGTGTGCCGAAAATGCACGTTCTCGTCAATCATTCCATGGAGAATCAGCAGATCTCCTTTCAACCCGGGAACGTGGGTCGTCACATCCCCATCCCGATACCCCTCCGGATTGTCCTGGGGCGTCCCCATGAACCGCTCCGTATATCCCGTGTCGTATCCCCGCCAATCAATCACAGGCGCGCCAATGACCGCGGAACGGAAGACGCCGGGAGCCCGCGCCATCGTCATCGCCGACAGGTACCCCCCATAGCTCCACCCCATGATCGCGATGCGGCCGGGATCGACGTTCCACTCGTCGACCATGTACTCAGCACCCCGGACCTGATCGACGACTTCGAGAGTCCCCAGACGCCGATAGTGCGCGCCTTCAAAGGCCGGGCCTCTACGACCCGTCCCCCGGTTGTCGATCGTGAAGACCACATGCCCCTGGGCGGCAAGGTACTGGGGTCGAAGACGCACGGTCGAACCCCAGCGATCCCGCACCAGCTGATAGCCGGGGCCGCCATAGATCGCGGAGACGGCGGGCCACTTTCGAGTCGGATCCTTTCCGTGGTCCACGGGAAGATACACGTGACCGTGGAGCGTGACCTCTCCCTCCGTCATGACCTCGAAGGGAATCGGAGGCCGCAATCCCAGATCCCGGGCCTCCTTCATCTCTGGAGCCTTCAACGTGGCGAGGGCCTCTCCCTGGCGCGTACGAACGACGACGGATGGGGCCGAATCGAGAGCGCTGTACCGATGAATGAAGCGCTCTCCGGAGCCATCGAACACTGCGGAGGACGTTCCGCCTTCCTGCAACGCCGGAGTGGCCTCTCCCCCTGTGAGCGAGACCGCGTAGAGATTCTGCTGGCGGGGATCCTGGCGCCAGCCCGTGTAATAGAGAGTCTGGGACGTCGCATGAAACCCGGCGATTCGATCGACATGCCCTCCATCCGGGGACAGGAATCGCTGAAACACACCGTCCATTCCATGCAATGCGATTCGTGTGCTTCCGCTGGCCCAGGAGGTGCGGACATATCCCAGGGGCTGTCCCTCCACCGACTTCAAGAAACGAAAGTTGTCGGTCACGGGAACCCAGGTTCCACTCTCTTCCACATGCAACTTCCGAAGAGGAACCGAATCCTCCAGCGAGGCCTCCCACGCGACGAGCTGCTGCTGTGAACGATTCAGAACTTCGACCCAGACCGCCTTGGAATCGGGGCGCCAGCGCACGCGCGCAAGATACCCCGCCTCCAGTCCGGGGAGATCCAGCCAGCGGGTATCCCCGCCCTTCACCGAGACGATGCCCACGCGAACCCGTGCGTTCGCTTCTCCCGCAAAGGGATAGCGATGCGTTTCCAGATCAGGCACCCCATGCGCCTTTCCACCCGGATGCACGATGGGGAATTCAGTCACGGGTCCTTCGTCCACTTCGGCGTAGGCGATCCACTGACCATTCGGTGACCACCAGTAGCCCTGCATCCGATGAAACTCTTCCGCGGCGATGAAGTCCGGCAGTCCGTAGCTCCGGTCCGCGCTCTGAGGAGACAGCGCCCGTTCTGGCCCCGTTCCCTGGCTCGCCATCTGACCGGGGGGCGGGAGATCCCGAACAAACAACACGCCGCCGCGCACGTACGCCACATGTCGTCCGTCCGCCGAAAGACGGGGGTCGATTTCCGGTCCTGGGCTCTTTGTGAGAGGAGTGACTCCCCCGCCTTCCAGAATGTGCAGATCGCCACGCTCCGGAATCACCATCCGATCGGCGTTGGAGGCCCAGCGATAATCCGTCACTCCCGTGGCGAGCTCCCGCATTCGCTCGCGGCGGAGTTCCTCCTCGCGAGAAATTTCACCTTCCTGCACGCCTC
>CAVOCR010000523.1:0-2579 GCA_963694245.1 Myxococcota bacterium | reverse complement strand
GGCCTTGAGCACCTTCCGATCCGCCGGCGCAGAGGAGAAAACCGTGGTCATCACCGCGCACATTGAGGGCCAGGCCGATTATGGGGAGCCCGGACGCGAATGGGAGGATATCGAGCTTCAATTGACCAGCGACAGTGGCAGCTACGGGCAAGCAGAGCTGATGCCCCTCCTGATCTCCGGCGTCCCCCCCGGGCAGAGTGCCCAGTTCACAGCCGAGTCCGGAGCCACCGTCCCGCTCCTCGCAACCGAACTCTCCAATCTGCTGACCGGAAATCTCCTCGGAGCCTTCGTGGACGATGTGAACCTCGGACTGAGTTTGCAGGGAGGCGTCGACTGGGGCCTGAGCAAATCCGTCGGAGAGAGTCTCCGGGTCCAGGTCCGTGGTACCCAGGACTCCACGGGTCAACAGCGAGTGGAGCCGACCTTCGAGTTCAAGATCAATGACCGCCTCTCGCTGGAAGGCTCGCTCCGTTACCTCGAAGAAGGCACAGAAGACGCAGACCAGGTGTACGAAACAAAGATCCGATTGAGGAACATGCGCCCGTTGTTCGCCCAGATCACCCTCGCCGCTCTCGTCGTGCTCCTCACGCCGAGCGCTCCAGCGTGGGCGCAGGCCTCCTCCAGGGTGGACCGCTGCGAAGGCCACCCCATCACGGAGCTTCGTGTGGATGGGTGCGACGAAGGACGATGCGAACGATTTCGGGAACGCCTGGATCAAATCGCACGCACCAGCATGGACCGCGAGCATTTCCGAACCCGCGACTTCGAGACCACGATGGAGCGCCTCGAGGGTGTCGGCGCTTTCGGTTCCGTGACCGGGGTCTGCGCCCTGGAGAACGGCAATGCGAACGTCGTGTTCGACGGCGTGACCACCAGCGTCATCCGAGAACTCTCCATCACCGGTCACGAGCATTTCTACCTGGAAGACATCAAGCGGCGCGTCTTTCTCCGGCCGGGAACCATGATCATTCCAGACCAGCCGGAGGGAGCCGCGCAGATCACGCGGCAGCGAGAGACGCTGCTCCACCTCTACGAACGCGCAGGACTGGTCGACACGGAGGTGGACGTTCTTCCAGAAGCGCTCGGATCCGGTGAAATCCGGCTCCACATTCACATTCACGAAGGATATGTGAAACGCATCCATCGCGTCGACATTCACGCCCGGAGAACCCCGGACTCGACAGTGACTCCGGAGCAGATTGAAGTTCAGAAGACACACAACCTCGTCTGCCCACAATTCAGCGAGTCGACGCTTCGAAAGGCGATTTCAGCGGAACTCCTCGACGTGTTCACAGACCGGACGGCCCGCCAGATCCAAAACGATCTCCGCGCCTTTCTCCAGATGCACGGAATCGAGGCTCCCCGCATCACCGTCGAACACATCGACGAAGAGCAGCGGGTGATCGTGCGTGTCACCTGGTCTCATTGTCACCTGATCCAGTTTCAAGTCCGGGACGATGAGGCCCCGGACGATCGGGGATATCGTGAGGTCCGAGGAGACGAATGGCGACCCCTTCTCCCCTTTGATCAGAGCGGAAGCTACGATTTCGAAGAAGCGGAACTGGGACGCCAGATTCTTCAGGCCGATCTCGAAAACGGAGGATACCTCTTCGGGACTGTCGCCGTGGAGCGGCGACCCGTCACCGACTGGAGCACAGAATCCCTCGAGGACGATTTCTCAAGCGACCAGGTGCGAAGCGTCATCACCTATCTCATCACGCGAGGATATGTCTACGAGATCCGCCGCATCGAATTCCCCGGTGCCAGGCACTTCACGACCGAGGAAATTCGCGAGCGGATCGGGTCCCGGCCCTACAACTTCTTCGGAGCGGGCGGCTATCTTCAAAGCGATCAGATGTTCGCCGATCTCCTGACATTGAAACGCATGTACAGAGATGCGGGCTTCCATCAAATGCGCTTCACCGGCTTCGAGCCCCTCGACGGCGAGCAGGTGATTCGGGAATCCCGGGAGGATCATGACCTCCTGCAATACATCCGGGGACATCTCGGGTTCCGCGTTCGTCAGCCCCATGGAGAACATGTCCTCTACCTCAAGGCGAGCGTGGAGGAGGGCCCACGCTCCCATGTCACCTCCGTCGAAGTCACGGGGTGTGAAGAAGCACTCTGTGAGGGAGTGTTGCGTGATTCACGGGTCGCTGTCGGTGATCCCTTCAGCGCACGCGCCATGCTCGAAGGCCAGGCGAGAATCCGGGCGAAATACGAAGCGCGCGGACACGCCTCGGTGGACGTCTCCATCCAGTGTCGCGGCGAGGAGCCCTCGGTCGACTGGGAGCACTGCAACATTCAACGCCTCCAGAGTCGAAAAGTCGCCATGCGCTATCTCGTCCAACCGGGTCCCCAGGTCCGGATTGGTTCGATCTTCCTCGTCGGCAATTTCAAGACGGACCCCAGAATTCTCCTCCGGGACCTGCCCGAGAGCGGAGACATCCTCATTCTCCCTGAAATTCGAGAGAGTGAGCGACGCCTCCGGAATCTGGGGATCTTCAACACTGTCCGAATCGAACCCGTGGGCATTCATCCCAACGTCCGGGTCCAGGAGATTCCCCTCTTCATCTCGG
>CAVOCR010000522.1:0-2583 GCA_963694245.1 Myxococcota bacterium | reverse complement strand
GCTCCAGGGCGCCCCAGGACAAACAGCGCCAATCACGGCCCCCTCCTCCATCTCGGATGAGGGACACACCCACCTGATCGCGTTGACTCCCACCTGCGCGACCGACACCCCCGACGATCTGGGCGGTGAACCCGTCCCCGGGGACCGCCGCGTATTCGTCACGAGCACCCACTACAAAGGAGACCTCGGCGGACTGAGCGGCGCCGACGCCCAATGCCAGGTGCGGGCGAACGCAGCGAATCTCGGCGGCACCTGGAAGGCGTGGTTGAGCGACTCCCTCACCGACGCAAAAGACCGCCTCGTGCATCCCATGGGCGCCCTCGTGCGCATCGACGGCACCGTGATCGCCAGCAATTGGGACGCCCTCGTGAATGGCTGGCCTGCCGCTGCGCCCGAGATCACCGAATACGGACTGCTGAAGTCCTATGTCAACGCCGGCAGCGTTCCCGGCTGCTCATGGGCCGGGGGATATTTCTTCCATCCCTGGACGGCAACGGACAACCAGGGCGGACTCTCGGGGATGACCTGCGACAATTGGACCAGCTCCTCCGCCTCGGCGACGGGCTGGGTCGGACTCGGGGGATACTCGCTCTCTCAATGGACCGACTGGTGCAACTTCCCGTGCAACATGAGCCAGCCCCTCTACTGCTTTGAGCAGAACACCGGTCCCGATGGGGGAACCAGCGGCGTCGGCACACTCATCGACACCCTCGACTACAACGGCATGACCCACTATCCGATCCACATCGATCAGTGCACGCCCAACGGCGGAAACTGCTGCGGCGGTGGCGTGACCACCCAATCCCAGATGAACGCCTTCTGTGAGCTCGCCGGCTACTCGCAAGCGACCGACTGGGTCGTGGAGCAGCTCATGAGCACCAACTGCTATTGCTGGAACTGCACCACCCAGAACACCTGGAAGTCGAACTGCTGCAGCGGAGCCAGCCTCCGAAACCTCGTCACCCAGGTCACGTGCATCTGATGCGCTTCCCAATCGCCATGAGGGCCCTCGGACTGGCTGTCATGCTGGCCTCCCTCTCCAGTTGCAGCGAGGAAGCCAGTTCTCCGACATCCGATTCCCCGGCCGAGTGTCTTCCCGGAGAGGCATGCGCCTGTGAAGACGGCGTCACAGGCACCCAGGTCTGCCCAGCGTCCCCCTTTGCCCCCCCTGCAAGTTGTGAATGCAGCTCCGACCCCGCGTTCCCGGACGTACTGGAAGCGAGCGATGCGGACACGGACTCGGACGGAAACGGTGACACGCCCCAGCCGGACACCCTCCTCACGGACGCCGCAAGCGAAACGGGAGAGGACAGTGGGAGCGATGCGAGCGATGCAGAAGAGGAGGTTCTGGACACCCCGGACGGAAGTGAACCCACGGACATCCTCGAAGACCCGGACATCTCCGAATGCACTCCGGACTGCACGGGCAAGAGCTGCGGCGAGGACGGCTGCGGGGACGTCTGCGGGATGTGCGATGACAGCAATCCGTGCACTCTCGATGAATGCAGCGAGAGCCAGACCTGCACCTTCACCGAGCGGGCCCTCGCCCCCTGCGTCTCCCCCCCGTGCCCGATCAACGGCGAATGCCTCTACGATCTGGACCGGGACAGCTTGAACGGAGAAGAACGGATCGCGGCGCTGAGTCTCCAGGGAGTGCTGGCACAGCATCGCCCGGCCCTCTGGGTGGGCAAGGGCCTCGCGGATCCCGACCATCAGGCGCGGCTGTCCGCCCAGCACGGCGTCACATTCGCTCCCACGACCGATCTCTGGGATGTGATGGAGCGCTTCGCAGACGGCCTTGAGGGCTATCTCCTCTTCGATCTGGAGACAGACTCCCAGAGTGTGGCGCTGAGTCTCGCAGGAGCGCTGAAAGGCGTCGCCATCACTCCAGCGCTCGAGGAACAAGCCCAGGCTGCGGGGCTCTCCCTCCTGCTGGACGTTCGTGGAAAAGACGAGGCCTGGTGCTGGGAAAATCACGCGGCGAGCTTTCAGACCTCCCTGCTGACGGAGCAGTGGGAGACCACCAGCCACGCGGAATTTCTGGTGGATTACCCCATCGCCCAACAGGCGTTCATCTACTTCGACCAGACCTGTGGAGATTTTCGTACGCAGCTGGCGAGCGTGATGATTCATCCGCTGATTTTCGGGTGGGGCGCGATCTGCAGCGAATACGAGTTCGCGAAGGGCGCCTCCCTCGGGGGAGCCAGCGTCGTGGCCTCCGACTTCTCCAGCAATCTCTCCGCCCTCAGCAACGTGGCAGACGTCTCCCTCGTCGGGAATTCCCACGCCGATCCGAGCGCGAGCGCCGAAGAAGGAGTCCATTACGTCGCCTTCGTCATGTCGGATGGCGACAACATCCAGTTCATCCAGAACAGCTTCAATCACGAGCGATGGTGGGGAAGCGAGCATCGGGGAGACTTCCCCATGGGGTGGGAGATGAGCCCCGTCCTCGCAGACGCAGCGCCTACGCTGCTCAGTTGGGTCTACGAATCCGCAAGCCCCCTGGATCAAATGATCGCGGGCCCCTCCGGGAGAGGCTATTTCTTCCCCTCCCATCACCCGGATCCCAACGGCGCCGCCACG
>CAVOCR010000521.1:0-2584 GCA_963694245.1 Myxococcota bacterium | reverse complement strand
CGTGACCCGGACCGGTGTCGTATGCGGCACTCCCGCCTACATGAGTCCAGAGCAGGTTCTTCTAAAGGCGCTGGACGGGCGATCGGATGTCTACTCGATCGCCGTCATCCTCTACGAGATGCTCGCTGGAGAGCGGCCTTTTGCGGCGGCGAGTCCTCTAGAGATGTGCATGGCGCATGTTCAGGATGCGCCTCCAGCGATCCGCCAGCCCCATCGGGACATACGCGTGCCGGAGGCCGTCGAGGCCGTTTTGTTGAAGGCACTCGCGAAGGACGCGGAGGACCGGCATTCGTCGCCCAGGGAGTTCGCGCGATCGTTGCGAGTCGCATTGAAAATGGATGCTGCGATCGGGGGAGAGCGACCCCTGAGGCCGCTGGACTCGCGGGTTGGGTTTTCGGTGGAGGAACTCCAGGCGGATACGGGGGTGGACGTGTTCGCGGGGACGCGGACCCTGATGTTGGAGAAGGGGGGCGTGAGGCAGATCGCGCTCGTTGTCGGGCTGCTCCTCGCAGGATGCGTCGGGACATGGATTTGGATGCACTCAGGCGACGCCCCAGAGGCCTTGACGATGGTGCCAGACCAGGCGTCCATCCCTGCGCCCCCGCCCCGGGGCGGGGCGGCAAGCGTGAAGAGCCCTTCAGCGTTGCAGAGGGGGGCCTCCGCAAATCAGGAATCGCCGACACCGGGCGGCCTCGTGAAGAGTTCCCCTGTCATCGCCGAAGCGGCCTCGGAACGGGTCCAACTCGTGAGCGTGCCTCCAGGGGCTGAGGTCTATTCCGGCGAGGTCCTGCGCGGGCAGACCCCTCTTGATGTGACCCGCCCCGCTGAAGGCGACCTGCTGGAGTTGGAGTTGCGATTGAATGGACACCGTCCGCTCAGGATTGCCCTGGAACCGGTCGGGCCCGGGGAAATGGAGTTCTCGCTCAAGAAGAAGAAAAGGAGGCCACGTGCGAAATCGCCACGAGGCTCGAGTCCAAAGGGGAGATCCAAACGCCCCGTGATTGTGGAGTGAGCATGTCGTCTCGGTGGTGGATCGTCGGATTGTCTTTCGCCGTGTTGCTCGTGAGCAGTCCCGAGGCGGGGGCCGCCGACAAGGACCACGTGGCCCGTGCAGGCGTGCTGCACAAGAAGGCGATGAAGGCATATCGCGGGGACAACATCGGGCAGGCCATCGATCTATGGAAGGCCGCAGAGGCGCTTGACCCCCAGTGGAAGTACGCATTCAACCTCGCAAGTGCATACCTCCAGCGAGAGGAGTGGATAGCGGCCTGGGATGCCACGAATCGGGCGAAGGCTCACGGGGTGCCGGAAAAACGCCTGGGACTCGTGGAGGATACGCGAGGGGAAGTCGTCAGTCGGCTGTCCCAGACCCATTCCCAGGTGATGCTGGACGTCCAATCCACCAACGCGACCGTGTTGTTGAACGATCGCCCCTGGGATACGCCGAGAGACACCTGGGTCGCGGGGCCCACGTGCAAGGTGGAGATCGATGCGCCAGGGCATGTTTCCTCTGAGTTCATCTGGGATGTGGGGTTTGGACAGCGTGTGCGCCGGGAAATATCCCTCGCACGGCTCGGGGTCGTCTCCATCGTGGGTGGGGAAGATGGGTCCATCGTCTTCGTTGATGGCGTCTCAGTCGGTGAACTCGGCGCGATGCGCTCTCTCGAGCTTGGATCCGGCGAGCACACGGTCCGAGTGGTCCATGAGGGGAGGACGCTTCTGAACGATGTCCTCGTGATGGATGCCGGTTCCGCCGTGTCTCTGGTGGTGACTGAGGGCGGCCTGGGGGCTGTGCCGGTCACGAGCGTAGCGCCATGGGTCCTCGTCGGCGGAGGGGCGGCGATTGCGCTTGTGGGTGGGGTCTTCACATCCCAGGCTTCTGCGCACCAGGACGACCTTGTCTCCCTGGTGGAGAACAATGAGAGCGGATTCAGCTCAGGCCAGAAGGACGAGTACGCCGGCCTCATTGATGAGAGAGACAGTGACGCCACCGTCTCGTATGCGATGTATGGAATGGGGGGCGCTGCGATCGTCGCGGGGATCGTCTGGCTCGCTTTGGACAGCGGTGGAGAGGAGTTGAGAGAGGCCGGGGAGCGGGGCACGCACGGGGACGGGAAGGGAGATCGCACGGTGCAGTGGGTGCTTGGATCTGATTGGGGGGGCGGTTTCAGCGCTGCTGCCCGCTGGAGATTCTGAGAAGGCGTGGAGCGGCGATCTGCGTTCCGCTGTCCCTGTTCCAGTTTCTTTCGGCGTCCACAGGGGCCGGATGCGAACCCCCGGGCGACGTCTGGGGGGGGATCGGAAGGCTGGCGACGGGGCCTGCAGAGTGTGTCGAATGGAGGGCCTGCGGCGGTGTTCGCAGGCTGGAAAGCATCGGAGAGAGCCATATGAAGATCACACGGACCGTCATCGGAGCGCTGATGGCTCTCGCATTCACGGGGTGTTTTTCCACTCCTGCCATTCCTGAGGGCGTGGAGTGCGTGCCTCCTACCGACGCTCCGACGTGGCATGGGGACATTCAGCCCATCATCGAGGCAAAGTGCGTGGCCTGCCACGGCGCAGTGCCCTCTTTAGAGGCGCCCAT
>CAVOCR010000520.1:0-2595 GCA_963694245.1 Myxococcota bacterium | reverse complement strand
CGATTCGGTCATGGACCAGAGGGTGCTGGCTGAGGACGTTCACGGGAAACACGTGCACCCCCTCGTCCGTGTGCCAGGCGACGACGGGGGTCTCGGGAGAGACAAGTCCCTTGTCGGCTTCGCTCGCGGAGATGAAGGAGGGGGTGTCGACCGGGAGGAACCCCTTCTCAGGCATCCACCAGGCAGCGACCCATTCATTCACTGCCTGCAGACCCCGTGGAGCGATGACTTCGCCAGGCCGCAGGAGAAGACTGCGGAGGTGGTGCAGTTTCGCGATGGCGCGGACAATGTGGTGGAAGTCCTCCACGTTGCGGCCCTCCGTCGGGTCCGGCACCGGGAATTGTCCGCAGTCACCCGTGTTGAAGCACCTGCCGGCCTCTCCGTAGGTCGCGAAGGAGACGTTTCCGAGCGCCGCGAGGAACTCCTCGGACTGGAAGATCGCATAGTCGGGGGAGCGGATCTTTTGAAGGTAGACGTTGCGGAGAGAGAGATCGGGCCCCGTTACGGCGATGACCTGCAGGTTGCTGTACGTACCGCGCTGGTTGGCTCCAAACACATGGCCGAGGAGCGTTCCGTTGGAATGCACCGTGTAGAGGGTGTAGGGGACATCGGGGGTCTCAAAGACCGGATCCAGAGTGCTCTCCAGTTTTCCCGCGAGCACGCCGTGGCCAGCGGGATCCTGGACCGCGAAGGAGATGAAATTGATGGTGAAATCCGTCAACTCCGGGAAGAAACGCCGAAGGTCGCCTTCGGGGTCGTTGAGCGAGCAGCCGACCGCCGCGAGGGCGGATTGGGGCCCGCCTCCTACCGGATTCATGAATGCGGCGATGCCACATGCGAAGAACAGAATGGAAAGTCGAAGACGGGGCACAGGGCTCTCCTTGGCGAGCGCCGGATTCTGAAAATACTTTCCCGCGCGAGGGGTCGGTGTCAAGGTATCGCGAAGGGGACTTCCTCGCTGGAAAGCGGGGATGAGCACGTCATTTCATCCGCCCAGTCCCCTTGTGGATGAGGGGTCCCCAGGGTATTGAGGGGACAAATCCCTTCCAACGAACGAGTGGGAAACCGTCATGTCATCCAGTGTCCTTCAACCTGTGCAGCGCATGCAGAGCCCGGAACGGGTGGTGCTTGCCGTGTCGGATGACACGCTCACGGAGCTGGGATGGAAGGCGTTTGTGGCGACCACCTCCACGAGTGTCACCCTGCTGGGACCGCTTCTGGATGAACTCTGCGATGACGAGAGCGTTCACAGTTGGAAGACATTGCTCGCGGGGCTCGGTTCCACGGATCATTCGGTGCTCCTGGAGACGCTCCTGACGAAAGCGCAAGAGGAACGGCCGACGACGGTGTTCACGTATCTTGCCGAGCGCAATGATGGCAGTCGGGTCCCCGTTGGATTTGCGGCGGTCAGTGATCGCGTCACAGCGGATTTCAACGCCGAGGGCTTTCCGGTTCTCGCCCGTGCGTTCATTCGGCGGGATCTTCGCGGTCATGGTCTCTATCCCGCGATGGTTCGCCATCGCCTCGCATTCTGCAGGGATCGCTGGGCTCATGCCCTCTGTGGGATTCACCTCGGGTCGGCGGATCCCGTGGTGTGGCGTACCGTGGAACGGGACGGCCTGTTGAACATGCGGTTCATCTATCTGGGCGACGAGGACCTCGAAGTGGTGGGGAATCGCCATGAAGTCCGCGACTATCTGGCGTTGACGCCCCAGTTCATTGCCTCCGCACTGGAAGCCGTTCGGTGGCCAGACACCCACCAGAAGGAGCCGGACTCCGTGCAGCGTCTTCAGGGCTTCGTCGTGGAGTTCTTGAATGCGGGGGCCCGGGCGATTCGCTACCCGGAACTTCTGGGGCAGATCGAAGCGGTGCATGGGGAGACCGGCTGGAATCCCGCCCCGCCCGGGAGCCCGCTCCGGGATCTCCTCACGTTTTGCGAATGCGTACCCGTCGCGCGATGACCACTGAATTTCAGTTTCCCTTGTTGCTGGAGGTCTCCGACGAAGCCGTCGGAATGCGTGGATTTCTCGCGATTGAGTCCCTTCAAGACGGCCTCGCCTTTGGCGGACTTCGGATTCATCCCCATGTGACGGGCGTTGAGGTGCAGGGACTCGCCCGATCCATGCACTTGAAGCTTGGGGCTCATGGGCATCCCGTGGGCGGCGCCAAGGGCGGGCTCTGCTGCGATCCCGGCGATCCTGCTCTCCACGAACACCTCCGTGCCTATGCCCATGCGCTTCGGAGCTGGCTGGAGAATCATGTGATCCTTGGCAAGGACATGGGGGCGACGAATGCGGCCCTCGATGCGATGTATTCCTCTCTGGGGATTCCGCAGCTTTCGATCGTGATGGCGAAACACCCCGGGGGGACGTGTCCTGAGCGCATTCGGGATTTGAACGGATATCGGCGCCACATGACGGGGCTTGGGGTGGTGGGGGCGGCCCGAGCGGCCCTGGGAGATCTTCGGGGTGCCCGCGTGGTGATTCAGGGCGCGGGCGTGGTGGGCGTCGGAACGGCGGTCCGCCTCCGGGAGGAGGGCGCTGTCGTCGTGGGCATGAGCGATGTTCACAAGGCATTGATCGATCCGATGGGCCT
>CAVOCR010000519.1:0-2603 GCA_963694245.1 Myxococcota bacterium | reverse complement strand
GCCAAAATCCGTGGCGGTGACTTCATTCGGAGTCTTCAACACCGTAGCAAAATGGCGGGGTTCGGCGTCGCGGCTTTTTCGAAGCAGCGCCCGATGGATGTGCGCAGGGTCGGCACCTCCGGGAATGCGGGGGATGTGTTGTTCCAGTTGCGTTCGCGTCGCATCCAATGGCTGAAATGAATTCTGGTGCTGAGGTGGAATGGCGGCAACGTGTGTGGAAACGCCGACCAGCGATGCCATCAGTGTCCCGAAGAAGAGAATGCGACGGTTCATCTCCCCTCCTCTTTTTGATGTGCGACCGTGATCGGTTGTCCGATCCACGCCAGGTTCTCGACAGGTTTCAGATCGGCACTTCGCACATCCCGACCGAGTTCACGAAAAGCAATCTCGGTTTCTCCGGCGGAGAGAAGCGAAAAATGGAGCGTCGCAAAGTTGGCGTCGGAAAGATCCACTCCCTGGTAGTCGAATTGACCCCAGTTGGATTCATGGAAACGGGCTGTTCCATAGATGACGCGACCCGCTTCCCGTTCATGAAGCAGCGTCTCAGAAGGGATGTTGGTGGTCAGTGGACTGGATGCGGTCATCGAGTCCAGCTGGAGGATTGCGGGATCCCAGATGAGGTGGAAGGCGACTCCAAAGAGATCGGTGAGTTGAATCCCCCGAATGGTCACTTCGAGGGAATGGTCCTCTTTTGATGTGGCCACGATCATCAGGCCTGTTTCCGGAGATTCCAGGAGTGGAACGGAAGCGCTCAAGGGTCCCGTCGGGGGTCCTTCTCCCTCGATGACATCGCTCAGGTCAATGACTCCGTTCCCTGTTTCGGCGCCTGTTTCGGCGCCTGTTTCGGACGTCGTATCACTGGCGTCGTTTACCGCTGTGGGACTGGGCCCGGAATCGGCGCAACCCATCCCCACAAGAGCCAGCGTCATCGTTGCAATCGCGATGTGGTGGAGAAGGTGTCTGGGGATGTGAAACGGAAGCGTGGAACTGGGGAGTGACATCATGGTGGCAAGACGCTACCAGACTCAAATGTTCCACAAAAGCACATTCGATGGATTCGGTTGACGACCGATGCCCCCTCCAGTAGCGTACGCCACCCGGTTTTGGAGAGATTTCGAGCGGTTGAAAAGGAATGGGATGGGCGGCAATCATCAAGCAGGAATGCAGACCATGGATTCGGTGGAAGTCGAAGGTCGGCGGGTCTTTGTTCGGGTGGACTTCAATGTCCCTCTTGATTCCGATCTTCAGATTACGGACGACTCCCGGATTCAAGCTTCACTTCCCACGATTCGGAGTCTTCGAGACCGGGGCGCACGGATCGTGCTGGCTTCTCATCTTGGGCGACCGAAGGGGGTCGCATGTCCTGAACTCTCCCTCGAGCCCGTGGCGGCTCGACTGGCAGAGCTTCTGGATGTGGAGGTGTTGCTTCCCGATGATTGTATCGGAGATGCCCCCAACAAGTTGATTCAGAATCTTCGGGATGGGCAGATCATGCTTCTCGAGAATCTGCGTTTTCATTCGGAGGAGACCAGTGGAGACGATGGGTTCGCCCGGTCTCTGGCCTCCCTCGCAGACGTGTATGTCAATGATGCGTTTGGAACCGCGCACCGGGCGCATGCCTCGGTGGTGGGTGTTCCGCGTCATGTCGCTGAATGTGCAGTGGGTCCATTGATGGCGCGGGAACTCGAGGCTTTTCGGGAGATCATGACGCGGCCGAGAGAGCCGTTTGTGGCGATCGTCGGTGGCGCGAAGGTCAGCGACAAGATGGGTGTTCTCGAGAGCTTGCTTGGCAAGGTCAAGTCCCTCCTGATTGGTGGCGCGATGGCCTATACCTTCTTGAAATCCCAGGGTCACGACATGGGGAATTCCCTTGTGGAAGACGATCGGATCTCTCTCGCCAGGAGCCTGCTCCTCAAAGCGAAGACCCGAGGCGTCGAGATCCTGCTTCCGACGGATCATGTGATTGTTCAGGACCTGGATGGGGAATCGCCGATACGAACGGTGATGACGGGAGAGGTTCCACCGGGTTGGATGGCGGTGGACATCGGTCCGGAGACGAGCGCTTTGTTCGCTGAGCGAATTGCTGCCGCGCGAACTCTCTTCTGGAATGGCCCCATGGGCATTTTTGAAATCGATGCTTTCGCCACGGGAACGCAGGCTGTCGCACAATCCGTAGGGCATAGCAACGCGACGAGTGTGGTCGGTGGTGGGGATTCGGTCGCTGCGGTACGCAAGGCGGGAATCGTTCCATTCATCTCGCATGTATCCACGGGAGGGGGCGCCTCTCTCCAACTTCTCGAGGGTCGGATTCTCCCGGGCGTGGAAGCGCTCCAGCGCTGAAGGAATGAGCATGCGGACTCCCATCATGGGTGGAAACTGGAAGATGCATACGCGGCTGGAAGAGGCCGTTCAGCTCGCGGGAGATGTACGGCGTCTCGTCGCCCAGGTTCGTGACGTCGACATTGTGATTTTTCCGCCCTTTCCCTTGTTGACTGAGATCGGGAAAAAGCTCGAAGACTCCCGCGTGCAGCTGGGGGCTCAGCATTGTCACGCAGAGGAGAAAGGGGCGTTTACGGGCGCGGTCTCCACAGGAATGCTCGTCA
>CAVOCR010000518.1:0-2604 GCA_963694245.1 Myxococcota bacterium | reverse complement strand
GGACGTTTGTCGACTGGGCGGTTCGTCCCGAGGACGGCGCATGGGAGATGACCCTCGACCCCGAAACGGGTCTCTGGACGCTCCCCTGGGTCTTTGATGAAACCCAGTTTGGGCAACATCATTACGCGTTCATTCTCAACGGCCTCACCTGGGTGGCGGACCCCAAAAACGAGATGACGGTGTCGAATCATCGGGACGGGCAGTGGTCCGTCCTGACGGTGTGTGACACGGCGCCGGCGCCGCCTTGTGGTGCCGTGCATTTTGCGTACTCGGCCCTGGGCGCGGCGACTGTGGAGGTCGCGGGCGATCTCCGGCTTCAGGACGGAACACTGCATTATTGGGAGGAGTCTCCCGTCCCCCTGACGAATGTCGAGGGAACGTGGCACGGGGTCCTTCCGTTGGAGCACGGGAGCGCGCCCTACAAATTCGTGATCGATGGGACCGAGTGGGTGAAGGACCCGACCAATCCGGCAACGATGAGCGACGGCTTCAACGGGGAGAACAGCGTCGTCCAGGTGAACTGCACCGAGGGGGGATCCTGGTGTGGGGATGTCGATGCCTTCGACTGGCGTGATTCTGTTCTGTATTTCGCCATGATCGACCGCTTCCACGATTCCGATGGGATCGTGGATCCGGTGGTCGGGGCGAGTGGCTTCGACGGCTACGGGTCGAGCGCGCAGTACGAGGGAGGAGATCTCGCGGGCGTCACAGCGAAGATGGACTATCTCCACGCGCTGGGAATCTCCGCGATCTGGCTCTCAGCGCCTTACGAGAACCGGGACGAAGCGGGATGGGGAATGGGTTCGGGTGATACGCACTCGTACTCGGCGTACCACGGCTACTGGCCCTCGCCACCCGACGTGGACTTCTCCACCGATCCTCCGACGCCGATGCCTGAAGTCGAGTCCCGAATCGGAACCGCCGAAGACCTCCACGCGCTCATCGACAGCGCGCATGGGACGACCAGTCCCAACGGGCATCCGGTGAGGGTGGTCTTCGACTACGTGATGAATCATGTCGACGATCAATCGGGGCTCTTTCAGGCGAAGCCCGAGTGGTTCCATCCCACGAGCGAGGAGTATCTCTGCACCACCCGGGGCTGGGGCATCGACTGCATGTTCACCACCTATCTGCCGGCGTTCGACTTCACCCTCGACGCGGCCCGGAAATGGTCGGTGGACGACGCGCTCTGGTGGGCGCGGGAGTTCAACGTCGACGGCTATCGCCTTGATGCGATCAAGCATGTGCCCATGAGCTGGCTGACGGATCTGCGGAGCGCGTTGAATGCGGAGTTTCCAGCCCCGGCGGGGGATCGCTTCTATCTCGTCGGAGAGACCTACACCTGGGGCGAGTATGACGTGTTGGCGAGCTTCGTGGATCCCGACACGATGCTCGACGGTCAGTTCGACTTCCCCTGGCGAAAAGAGGTCTGCAACGCGACGATGGCCGACGGGACCTTCACGAATCTCCGCGCGTTCATGGATTACAACGACACCCGCTACGGGCCCGGCGCGTTGATGAGCACCTGGCTCGGAAATCACGACATTCCGCGGGTGATTCATGCGGCCGACGGGGTGTTCTCCTGCACGGATGGGAGCGGCGGGGGCATCGCCTGGACGCCGAACTACCCCCAGCCCACCACCGCTGAACCCTACGATCGCCTCGCCCTCGGCTTCGCAATCATGCTGACCAATCCCGGCCTTCCGCTTCTCTATTATGGCGATGAGATCGGGCTCGCGGGCGGGGGAGACCCTGACAATCGCCGGGTCATGCCCTGGGATGACAGCGAACTCACCGTACACCAGCTCACGCTCCGGGATCGTTTCCAGGAACTCGCGTGGATTCGGGCCGAGAACAAGGCGCTGAGTCGCGGAGTGCGTTCGACCCTGGAGGTCGATGCGGATCTCTGGGTGTATCGGATGGGTGGCTGCGGAGTGGCCGCTCCGGACGTGATCGTGGGGGTGAATCGAAGCGACAGCCCTCGGGAGATGACGCTCCCAGCTGGCGCGTGGGAGGACCTCCTCATGGAGGCGCCGACCCCGGTGACGGATTCCCAACAGGACATTCCCCCGCGGGGCTATCGCGTGTTCCGGGCCGCAGTGGACCTCGAAACGGAGTAGATGAGATGTGGTTTTCCCCGAAGAAGATGACTCTCCCGAGTCCCGAGTCCGCGCCGCCCGGCCGGGACACGCCCCTCCCCGTGAGCCGGACGCACCAGGTAACCGGCAATTCCATGAACGGTCCTTTTGAGGGCATGGAGATGGCGATGTTCGGGCTCGGGTGCTTCTGGGGGGCCGAGCGCGTGTTCTGGAAGGCTCCCGGGGTCCATTCGACGGCGGTGGGTTATGCCGCTGGATTCACGCCTCACGCGACCTATGAGGAAGTGTGCTCCGGTCAAACCGGGCACAACGAGGTGGTGCGCGTGGTCTTTGATCCCGCACGCATTTCCTTTGATGCGCTCCTGAAGCTCTTCTGGGAGAGCCACGATCCCACCCAGGGAATGCAGCAGGGCAACGACGTCGGCACGCAGTACCGGTCCGGAATCTACTGCTATTCGGAGGGACAGGCGGCGAGCGCGGAAGAGAGTCGCGTGCGCTACCAGGA
>CAVOCR010000517.1:0-2609 GCA_963694245.1 Myxococcota bacterium | reverse complement strand
TCTTCTGCGCCGAAGCGGATCTCGACCATGCGCTGCTCGCCTCCCCCGAAATCTATGCACGGTTCACCCTCCACCTCGAGCGCCTCGCCACGGAGGTGCTGACAGACGCGCACTTGAAAGAGACCCTGGAGGATGTGCGGGACGAGCTCTTCGCCGTCCTCGATACCCCGGAGACTGTCGGCGCCATGACCGAACTCCTGAAATCCAACCCGAACGCAACGACTGTGGCGACCGCGCAGGCCGACATCGAAGCGCATATGGAAGCCTTGTTGGCTGGCCTCACTGAACGGCGGGAACTTCTCCTCAAACGGATCACACGTTTCCAGACGATGGGGGAAGCGCCATGACCCCCCCTCTGCTCCTCATGATCCTCAGCCTCGGCCTTCTCGGATGTGGTGCGCCCTCCGCGGAAACCGGGAACGGATCCGACCTCCTCCCCGGTCCGCCTCCGACTTCAGGAAGAGCTGTCGCGTGGGAGATTCACGCCCCCGTGAGTGCGTCTTTGGGAACCCTCTTTCCCATCGTTGTTCGAGGTCCCGAAGACATCTCGGGAACCCTCCCCCTCCAGCTGAACGAGAAACTCATCCCCGTCTCCATTCATCGGGGAGTGGGCAGCCTCGTTCACGCCTTCGATCATTCCCTCCTGGAGATCAGCGTCGACAGCCCGGAAGGATCCATCCAGGTTCTGGCGAACACATTGCCTGTGCGTACTTTCGCAGGAGTTCTCACGGACGAAGACCTCCTCTGGGAGGAGAGCGCGAGCATCCACATCACGGAAACCGTGACCGTCCCGCTCGGAAAAATCCTTCTGGTGGGGCCCGGAACCGAGATCCTCCTGGAAGAGAACGTCCAGCTGGAAATCATCGGAGACCTCACGCTTGCCGGCGAGATCGACCACCCCGTGGTCCTGACCCCCGCCCTGCAGGCCGCCTGGGGCAGCGTGCACCTCCACCCCGGGAGCACGGTGAGCGCCTCCCACACATGGTGGATCCGGGGCGGCGGAGACGTCTCCAAGGCCTTCGGTCACTCGCATTCCCAGCCCGTCATCCGCGTGGAATCCGCGACGTTCAACGCACATGGTGGCGGCGTCCTCGATTCACCGGGGAAGGCGTTTGGCGCCTCGGATTCTCGCGTGCATCTCGTCGACTTCCTCGTCTCCCGCTGCGACACGGGAGGAGAGTTCGAGCGAAGTCAGTTGATCGTCGAGACCTCTCATTTCGTCGAAATTCCCGACGCCGACGGAATCGCCGAGGACGACGACAACGACGCTCTCTACCTCGTGGATGTCCTGGTCGAAGACGGAGAACCTCTGGAAACACGCATCACACAGTCCATCTTTTCCCAGGGAGAAGATGACGGAATCGACCAGAACGGAGCCCGCGTTCACGTGGAGCGCTGCTGGATCTCCGGCTTCGCCCACGAGGGTGTCGCGGCTTCGAATGGAGAGCGCATTCGCATCAGGGATACCTGGATCGAAGGATGTGAACAGGGGATTGAAGCGGGATACGGTTCCCCGGAAGTGATCGTCGAGCACTGCGTAGTCGTGAACAACGAAGTTGGACTGCGGATGGGTGATGACTATGATTGGGAGGTCGACGGAACCCTCACGGTCACGAATTCCGCAAGCGTGAACAATCGGGTGGCCAATGTGAAGAATCACGTGAACGCCCTGAACGGTCCGGCACCTGATTCGATCGTGATCATGTGCTCGATGATGGACGACCCCGAATGGAATGAGCGGGAAGGCAATGTCGGGGGCATCCCACGATGGGATTCCGAGGGCTGCCTGACAGAGGACTCCAAAGGAAAAAACGCCGGATGCGACCACCTCGACATCGGAAAACTGACGTGCCCATGACTCCTCCTCCACTTCGCCGGATCCTCCCGCTTCTGCTCATCTTCGCCCTCGGCTGTGGTCCGGAGTCGACAGAGAACGCGGAGAGCACCGGGGAAGAAACGACCGGCAATGAAAGCGGGTGCGAAGACACGAATGCGGGATGTGACGATTTCCCGGAAGGACTGTTTGCGCATCCAATCCATGTCGTGGATTTCGCCATCGATGAGGCCACGCTGGAGACATTGCTCTCCGAAACGACCGAGGATCATACCGCGAGCGTCGCCATGACTCTGAACGGCCAGACCCTGAACGACGTGGACCTCGAACTCCACGGGGGATTCGCCAAGGGGGTTCCCAAGAAGAGCTTTCGCATTGAGATCCCGGACGATCTGGAGTTCTACCCGAACTTCTTCGGAGACGGACCAGAGAAACAACGGCGAATCGTGTTCAACGCGTCCTGGGTCGATCCCTCGTTTCAGCGACACAAACTCACCATGGATCTGAATCGTGCCGCCGGAAGCCATGCGCCCCGCGTCGCCTACGCGACCCTCGCATTCAATGGAGTGATCTACGGTTTTTTTCAGATGATTGAACGTATCGACAAGCTCTATCTGGACCGGCAGGACTGGAAAAAGTCCGGAAACCTCTTCAAGGCGGAAAACCACAACGCCAACTGGCAGGCAAAATCGGATCCCCTGAAAGGATATGACCATGAAGAAGGGGAAGAGAACTCGACCGATGACCTCGCCGCCCTGCTGGATGCGCTGACAAA
>CAVOCR010000516.1:0-2609 GCA_963694245.1 Myxococcota bacterium | reverse complement strand
TTTTGTCTGCGCACCGCAGCAATCCATCAGAACTCCCCCAATCCACGAGGACGCCTTCCCGTACAGGGGCGCGCCCAGACCCCTTCCCGCCTCTCTCACGCCCATTCTCACGCCGTCCAGGGCTCTCCTTCTGGACTCCTTGTGTCCGGACACGCCCCTCAAGAGTTCCGACCGCGCACTCAGGCCCTCACGAGAGCCCTTGCACTCGGAGGGGGAGAAGATCGCCCCGGAGAACCAGAAAACACGCGGATTCCATCGGATTTGGAGGCGCAAATCGGACCCGATTCCGCCCCCCGGAAAACATCTCGATTCCACGTTTGATATCAGGCACTTGCAGTGGGTCGGACCCGTTGACACATCGCGCGCGCGTGAGTAGACTGCGTGATGCCAGAAACTGGTCCCCGTAGTTCGCGTGTGAGCACGCATTTCCCCTGATGGATCCCATGGAAGAGAACAGCCCCCCGTCCCCCGAGCATACTGAATCGATCACGATCGAAAACGAAATGCGCACGTCCTACATGGACTACGCGATGAGCGTGATCATTGGTCGCGCCCTTCCGGACATCCGAGACGGGTTGAAGCCAGTACACCGCCGTGTGCTCTATTCCATGCATCAGCTTCGAAACACGTGGAACACCGCCTACAAGAAGAGCGCCCGCGTGGTCGGAGACTGCATCGGTCAGTACCATCCTCATGGAGATCAGGCGGTCTACGACACCATCGTGCGCATGGCCCAGGATTTCTCAATGCGAGGACTCCTTGTGGACGGCCAGGGGAACTTCGGTTCCATCGATGGCGATCCCGCCGCCGCGATGCGGTACACCGAGATCCGCATGACCCGTCTTGCGGGGGAGCTTCTCGACGATCTCGACAAGGACACGGTCGATTTTCAGGCGAATTACGATGGTTCGACCTCGGAGCCAACCGTCCTCCCTGCGCGCGTCCCCAATCTTCTGGTGAACGGTTCTGGTGGAATCGCGGTCGGAATGGCCACCAACATTCCCCCGCACAATCTCCGGGAAGTCATTGATGGAGCGATCGAGATCATCAACAACCCGGAACTGACCATTGATGAGCTGATGGCCTTCATCCCCGGACCAGACTTCCCCACGGGAGGCTTCATTCACGGTCGTGCAGGGATCGAGAGCGCGTACAGAACAGGGCGAGGCATCATCAAGCTTCGAGCCCGCGTCGAGATCGAGTCCACTCCCGAGGGAAAAGAATCGATCATCGTCACGGAGCTTCCCTACCAGGTGAACAAGGCGCGGCTCCTGGAGCAGATCGCATCGCTGGTTCGCGACAAGCGAATCGAGGGGATTTCACACATCCAGGATGAGAGCGACCGCCAGGGAATGCGGATGGTGATCGATCTCAAGCGCGACGCCTTCTCGCAGATCGTGCTCAACCAGCTCTTCAGCATGACGCCGATGCAATCCTCGTTTGGAATCATCAATCTCGCGATCGTCGATGGGCAGCCCAAGGTCTTCAAACTGAAGGAGATGCTGACCCACTTCATCGATCATCGCCGCGATGTCGTCACACGCCGCAGCCTCTATCTCCTGGATCAGGCCGAGTCACGAGCTCATCTCCTGGAGGGATACCAGATTGCGCTCGACAACATCGACGCCATCGTCGAACTGATCAAGGGCTCTCCGGATCCCGCGACCGCGCGAATTCGCCTCATGGATGCGTTCACCCTCAGTGAACGACAGGCCCAGGCGATCCTCGACATGCGGCTCCAGCGCCTCACGGGACTCGAGCGAAACAAGATTCTCGCGGAGTTGGAGGAAGTCCGATCCGAAATCACAGCGCTCAGGGAGATTCTCGACAATGAGAGACGCCTCCTCGACGTGATTGTCGAAGAGCTCGTTGAAATCCGGGAGAAGTACGCGGATCCACGGCGTACTGAAATCCTGGAACAGAGCAGCGACATCTCGATCGAAGACCTCATCGCCGAAGAGGACATGGCGGTCACCGTCTCCCATGCAGGCTACATCAAGCGCATGGCTGTCAGTGCCTATCGTGCCCAGCATCGTGGCGGAAAGGGCCGACGTGGAGCCTCGACCAAGGAGAGCGACATCATCGTCGATCTCTTCGTCGCCAACACCCACACCCCCCTGATGATCTTCACGAATCGTGGAAGGGTCTTCAAACTCAAGGTCTGGCAGCTCCCCGAAGGCGGCCCCCAGTCCCGTGGAAAGCCGGTCATCAACCTCTTTCCGGTGGAGAAGGACGAGAAGATCCGCACCATTCTGCCCGTGGCGGAATGGACCGAGGACAAGGCGATCGTGTTTGCGACTCGCAATGGACTCGTGAAGAAGACACCGCTCTTCGCGTACAACAACGTCCTCTCCCGAGGAATCATCGCCATCAACCTCGTCGAAGGCGATGATCTGGTCACGGCGCGCCTCGTCGAGCCAGGACAACACATCCTCCTCGGCTCCCGAGAGGGGAAATCGATTCGTTTCGACGAGTCGGATGCGCGTCCAATGGGCCGAGGAACCCGGGGAGTCCGGGGCATGCGCATCGGCGACACGGACGAATTGATTGGAATGGAGATCCTCGACGAAGGCGCAGCCATTCTCACGGTCACGTCAAACGGGTTCGGG
>CAVOCR010000515.1:0-2615 GCA_963694245.1 Myxococcota bacterium | reverse complement strand
GGGCACATCCGGATCCGTGATGTCGAGGAGATGGGTCTCAAGCTTCGCGATACCGCATCCATCGATGTCCGTGGCCTGGCCCTGAACCACGAGCTTGCCTTCAATCACCGCGGCAGGCTTGGGACCCACCAGCGTCAGCACAGGATTCACGGAATCAAGGAACCACGTCACTGGGATGGTGACGAGAGCTCCGCTCGTGGACCCGGCACTCAACGTGGCCAGAAAGGGGCCATCCACCGTATCCACGAAGTTCAGAGTCAACTCCCAGGTGTCGCCCGTGGTGTTCTCAAAGGCGAGCGATTCCTCTTCACCCAGCACCAATGCGACGGATGAGACCCCGTCCGGATGCGCAACATCGACCTGCCAGGTCCACTCCGTTCCTCCTAGAATGCATTGATCCGGGCCCACCTCCAGGAACACCACTTCAGGCGGAAGATCCGGGTGCAGTTCGGGTCCGGTCTCCTCTCCCGTCTCTTCGGTGGTTTCCGTCGTCTCCGACTCCTCTCCCGACTCCTCCGTCGTGGTACCGCCCCCTGCGGCACCCGGCAATCCAAAGCCTCCCGCAGGCTCCTCCTCACCACATCCTCCCGCCCCCCAGAGAAGCGCAGCAAAGAGAGCCAGGACAATTCTGGGAGAACACGAGATGGAACTCGGAATGATTCGTCGCATGAGAGGTCTCTTCTCCTTGGCGCTCGCGTTTGACCGCGCGCTGCTGACCTGGAATGAGAAGAGTATCCGATGCGCTCTGAAACGCGTCAAGGAAGGGCCCTTCGGAAGGGGAGGATGCCGGGAGGGTGGAACGCTCTATTCGTCTTCGTCTTCGTCCTCGTCGTCCCAGTCCTCGTCCTCGTCCTCGTCGTCCCAGTCCTCCTCGGCTCCCATCAAGTCCTGCAAGGATCGGGGACCCGATTTTTTGGGTACGGAGCCCTCGGATCCGGACTCGCCCTCCGCTTCCACGGTCTCCTCGACCGGGGCTTCCGTCGGAAAGGGCACATAAAAGCTCTCGCCACGGAGGGCCCGAACCGGCCCAAGAGAGATGCTCGGCACATAGGTCACAAGCAGAACCGCGATCATGAGAATGCCCGTGAAGGGAACGACGGAGCGAATCACCTCGCCCAGTCCCTTCTCGAAGATGCTTGCGCTCACGAAGAGGTTCAAGCCCATCGGGGGCGTCAAATAGCCCAGTTCAAGATTCACGATGAAGACAATTCCCAGATGAATCGGGTCGATGCCCATGCTGGATGCCAGAGGCGCCAGAAGCGGCACGAGAATCATGATCGCGCTCATGATGTCCATCAAACAGCCCACCAGAAGCAGGAAGCCGTTCAAGAGCAGCATGAAGGTGATGGGGTTCAGATCGAGGGTGGCCATCCACGCGGCGATCTCCTGGGGAACCTCCAGTTCGGCCAGCAGATCATTGAGCCCCACCGCCATCCCAAAGATGACCAGGAGACTGCCCATCAACACCGCGGCTTCTCCGAAGATGTCGGGGAGTTCCTTCAGATCCAGCTCACGATGGACAAAGACCTCCACGATGACCGAATACACGACACTGGCGGCTGCGGCCTCGGTCGCCGTGAACAGGCCCGAGTAGATTCCGCCGAGGATCACGACCGGAAGCATCAATGCCCAGAAACCGTCCGCGACGGCCTCCTGGAGAGCTCCCCAATCCGGCTTGGAGAGACGCTCGCCCTTCGCGTGCCCGATGAAGATGCAGTAGATCCCCAGCATCAACCCAATCAACAGGCCCGGTCCCACTCCCGCGAGGAAGAGGTCCTCCACCTGAATCACATCCGTTCCAGAAGCGAAGATCGCGTAGACGATCATCGGAATGCTGGGGGGAATCAAAATGCCGAGGGTTCCCGCGCTGGTGACAAGCCCCGTCGAAAAACGATCGGGGTACCCCATCGAAACGAGCGCGGGATACATCACGCCCCCGATGGTGATGACGGTCACGGGGCTGCTTCCGCTGATCGCCGCAAAGAACATGCACGCCGCTACGGTGGCGATTCCGAGACCCCCGGGCAATCCCGAGAAGCTCGCACGTGCGACGTTCACGAGACGTTCGGCGATCGCCCCCCGACTCATGATCACGCCCGACAGGACAAAGAAGGGAATCGCGAGCAGGGGCGCCTTGTCCGTCAGCTCGCGCATCCGCTCAATCAGCGCGACATCCATCAAAGAGGCCACATCCGCGAACAGGACATAGCCCATCGTCGTCATGATCCCGAGGATCACGAAGAGCGGAACGGAGAGCATGAGCAATCCGATGAGCGAGATGACAAGAAGGCCGCCGTCACTCAATGGTCGGTCCCCCTTTCCGGCACTGTGGGATGGAGGATGGCCTCCAGTGTCTGGGCACCAAACCGCACCGTCATCAGCCCAAACGCCACCACCATGGACAAGGTGATGGTCCAGGCGGGGATCCCTGTCGAGGGGCGTCGCTCCCCACTGGTGAAGTCCCCGAGGTCACCGAACACATGAAAGAACGCGAGCGCCGCGATATATCCGCAGAACACCGTCGTGACGAGCATGCCGAGCGCCCGAGCCCAGGGCCCGAGCGACGGGGGAACCAGCTTCGAGAGCGCATCCACGATGATGTGTTTCTTCTCCCG
>CAVOCR010000514.1:0-2641 GCA_963694245.1 Myxococcota bacterium | reverse complement strand
CCTGGATGGGGGAGATGACCCCTCCGGATCGCCGGGGAATGGTGGTCGCGTTCTACGAAGCAGAATCTCTGGCAGCGATGGCGCTGGATGACGCGATTGCCCAGGTCGGCGAGAGCTACCGGGAAGCTCTCGTCACCCAACGTGCGGATGAGTCCCGCCATGTGGACGTGTTTTCTCGCTGGGGCGGGGAGGTTCGTCCCCTTCCCAGGCCCCGTGTACGGCTTCGGGATGAGCATGTCTGGTTCACGCTTCTATTGATCAACGAGCTGACCGGATATTGCCAGTTCATGATGCTGCATGCGCTTCTTGAGAGTCCGGGAGAGCGCCACGAGATCGAGGTGATCTGCCGGGATGAGCAGGAGCACATTGGGCGTCTGATGAAATGGATGGCGCCCGTGATGGAATCGCGGAGCGCTCGGGTCTGCAACGCGATTGTGCAGCGCTTTCGCCGGGGACTGGACGGGCGGATGTCCCAGTTCTTCCCGCGAGCGGATCTCGCGCCGTTGCGGGAAGCCATGAGGGGCCATGTCGGTGATCTGCTGGAGGCGGTCTTTCCCGGTACGTCGCCCGAGGTGTGAGCCGGAACGTCACTCTTCGAGACTGGCCAGACTCTCGATGAACGCCTGCTTGTGATGCGCTTCGAAATTCTCCCACGTGCACAGTGTCGAGGCATCTTCCACGCGGGCGGGAAAGAGCAGGCCGTCGAGGTGGTCGACTTCGTGTTGCCACGTTCCCGCCGTGAGTCCTCGGGCCTCTCCCGCGTGGCTGTCTCCGTTGCGATCCAGATAGGTCACATGCACGTGGGTGTAACGCGGGACGAGTCCGCGGA
This sequence comes from Myxococcota bacterium, assembly GCA_963694245.1. Taxonomy (GTDB): domain Bacteria; phylum Myxococcota_A; class UBA9042; order JABWCM01; family JABWCM01; genus CAVOCR01. Next base: position 1,812 of record CAVOCR010000514.1, on the reverse strand, counting down.
GGTTGGGGACCGAGAGGCAGCCCTCGTAATTCATGAAACGATCCTCCGTGAGCGGCGTCACCACCGGGTTGATGGCGATGGTGAGGGGGATCTCGGGCTTGTAGGGATAGCGGGGATTGGCCCCATTGACCTCCAGAACACAGATGCGGACAGGGGTGCGAACCTGTGGGGCTGCGATTCCGCTTCCGTTGGCATGCCGCATGGTGTCGATGAGTCGATCCATGAACGCTTGCCAGTCGGGGCTCGCGATTTCCCCTGGCGTCAGGGGCCGGGAGCGCTCCAGGAGCGCCGGGTCGCCGATCTGTGCGATGTCGAACGTGGACATGGTGCTTCTCCCTCGCGGCAGTGTGGCAGGTCTGTGTCGTGGCGTCACCTCACGGAACGTGGAGGGTGGCGTGAGCCCGACTGCACAGGTATTCTCCGATCTGCTTCAGGAGGCGGAATGCGGATATTGCACACCATGATTCGGGTGGGGGATCTCGAGAGGTCCATCCAGTTCTACACGGCCGTCCTCGGAATGCGCCTGTTGAAGCGAAAAGACTACCCAGGGGGGAGGTTCACACTCGCCTTCGTGGGCTATGGAGAGAATCCCGAACACGCGGAAATTGAATTGACCCACAACTGGGACCAGTCCGAATACACGCGGGGCGATGGATTCGGGCATGTGGCGATTGGAGTGGAAGACGCCCATGACGTCTGCGAGCGCATTCGTGAGGCAGGTGGGCTCATCACGAGGGAGGCCGGCCCCATGAAGCACGGGACGACCGTCATCGCATTTGTTCGCGATCCAGACGGATACGCCATCGAACTCATCGAGGAATCGAGTCGCCAGAGGAACGCATGAGCGGTTGGTTGGAGCATCCCGGGGCGGCCCCGGTGCGAGACGCGCTGATTCGATCCACATCGCGCATGGGACGAGGAGGAGTTCACGTCCAGGTGCAGGTGAATCCACTCGAGGACATGGCGTTCAACCCGGGCGCTGCCGCCGTGTTTCTCGGGGAGGAGGGCCGTCCTGTCTATCTCGCGATTGCCTCCGCGCCGAGTCAATTGCCAGTGCTCGACTTTCATGTCGGAGAGGGGGTTCACGCGGACGCGTGGCTGTCTCGTGAAGGAGAGGCTGTGCGGGTCCAGTTCCCGGTGGGGGAGGGGTATCCGCTCGAGACGATGGTGGGAAAACCGGTTGTGTTCGTGGGCATGGGGAGCGGAATCGCTCCTCTCCGAAGCGCCATCCTTCACATGCTGGGGACGCCGTCCCGCTACCCGGACATCCATCTGCTGCAGGGAATCGCCACCGAGGATTCCCTCCCCTTTTCCGAGGACTTGAATTCCTGGATGGGGAGGGGAGTGCGGATCATCCGGACCGTGACTCGCGCACGTCCACAGGACCCTGAGGTGAAGGAGGGGCGAGTACAGGACCATTTTGAAGCGGTCCTGCCTGAAGGGCGCGATTGCTGGGTGGTCTTGTGTGGATCGGGGGACATGATCGCCGAGAGCCGGGAGCGTCTCGAAGCGTTGGGTGTGGACCCCGCTCGAATTGTCACGAACTGGTAGTGCCCTAGTCGCTGGACGCGGGGGCGTTGTTCACGCGCTCCCGGAGGTCCTTTCCCACCTTGAAGAATGGGAGTCGCTTGGAGGGGACTTTGACCGAGTTTCCCGTCTTGGGATTGCGTCCCGTGTAGGACCCATACTCACGGTTGGTAAAACTCCCAAACCCGCGAATTTCAATGCGCTCATCATGGAGCATTGCGTCGAAAAGACTGTCAAAGATGGTGTTCACGACCAGCTCTGCCTGCTTGCGCGGGAGCTGTGCCT
>CAVOCR010000513.1:0-2651 GCA_963694245.1 Myxococcota bacterium | reverse complement strand
TCATGCCCGGTGGCAACGGGCTCCGCCTGGGATTCATTCAGGGACCTCAGGCAGGGAATCCACCCTCCTTCTCGGCGACGACTTTTCTGAGCGTCGCGAATGCTTCCACGTTGTTCGTATACGACAACGGAGTGCCTGCCCAGTCCAATCCCATCCCGTCCAATGCGTGGAGTCGGGTGCGGATTGTGCATGATGGTCCGAGCGCGACTTTCACGTTCTTCGTGAATGACGTGTTCGCGTTCATGTTGCCGGTTTCCGAGGGGACGACGGTGGATGGATTCACGATCGGAGCGTGGGATACACCCGGTTCCCAGCCGGCTGTGTTCGTGGATGATGTGAGCTACGTGGTCTCGTTTGCTCCCTAGCCATCTTCGGCTGGATTGCGCTCCTCATGGTCCAGCGGATCGGCGACAGGATCGATCGCTTCTTCCTCACGCTCGAGGCGTCCTTCGAATCCACTTTCGGGATCCGCGTGATCCTGAGCATCCGTGATCGGGGTGATGCTCTCGCCTTCCAGGCTGGCCATGAAGGTCGTCACTGCGAGATCGCCAGTGACATTCACGGAGGTTCGGAACATGTCGAGAATACGATCCATTCCAAGAATGAGTGCGACGCCAGCTGCGGGGATGCCGACGGCGGTGAGGACCATTGCCAGTGTGATCATCCCGGCTCCGGGCACTCCCGCCGCACCGATGGAAGCCATGGTGGCTGTCAGCACGATGGTCAATTGATCCGTGAGGCTGAGGTCGATTCCGAACACCTGCGCGATGAAGACCGCCGCCACGCCCTGGTAGAGCGCGGTTCCATCCATGTTGACCGTCGATCCCAAAGGCAGGATGAAGCTGGACACTGAATTGCTGATGCCCAGAGAGCGTTCCGCGCATTCCATGGAAACCGGAAGGGTCGCTGAGGAGGAGGAGGTTGAGAAGGCGACCAGCTGAGCGGGCCGAATGGCGCGCATGAAGGCTCCCCACGGGACGCCTCGCATGCGGATCAGCCCTCCGTAGACGATTCCTCCCTGGATCGCGAGACCGGTGAGAACGGCGATGCTGTAGACCAGGAGGGCTTGAAGCACGCTCCACCCACTGGTGCCGATGACGTCGGCGAGAAGCGCCGCGACTCCATAGGGTGCGACTGCCATGACCATGTGGATGATCATGACCATCGCCTGCTGCACCTTGTCGAAGAAGGTGACGATGATCTCCGCTTCTCCTGCTCCGAGCATGGTGAGGGCGATTCCAAACATCATGGCGAAGAAGATGATCTGGAGCATGTTCCCCTGGCTCAACGCGGAGACGGGGTTCTTCGGAACGATGTTCAGCAGGTTGTCCACGGTGGACGGCGCTTGAGCCGCAGCTCCCGCCTTGTCCTGGGCCTTGTCTTCAAACTGGGATTTCAGTTGTGCCTTGTCTGCCTCGGCGACGAAGTTGCCCGGTTGGATCACGTGGGCTGCCGTCAATCCGATGGTCACGGCGATGGCGGTCGTCAGAACGTAGAGTCCGAGAGTCCGTCCGCCGAGTCTTCCCAGCTTGCGAACATCGCCAAGTCCCGCCACGCCCACGAGGAGCGAAGCGAACACGAGGGGCACGATCACCATGCTGATCAGTCGCATGAAGAGGGTGCCGACGGGTCGGAGGACCTCGATGATGGCCGTTCCCATTCCACTCACGGGTGTCAGCGTCGGGAGAGATTTCCCGTCCGCGAGGGTCGTGAAGGGGATCATGAGCCAGGCCTTTGCACGTTCACCAGAGCCAATTCCCCCCAGCTGTTTTGCCAATTCCCCCCTGGAATCCAGGAGCATGAACTGCTTGGTCATTTCGAGGGAGACGAGCACCTTCCCCTGTCCATCCGGGGTTTTTTCGAGGGGTCCTTCGACTCTCAAATCCAGAGGAAGTTTCGCTCCCGCACCGAGGGCGGCGAATGCGATGGGTTCAGAGCCATCCTCGGTCGTCAGGCTTGCGGCGTCGCAGCGCGAGAATCGATAGAGGTCGTGCTCAAGAAACGTGGACTTGGGGCCGAGGCACAGGCCGATGGCGGTGCCCACAGCCATTCCGAGAAGGATCTTGGTGTAGATTTGCATGCACCACGAATAGCGCGGAGCGTTCGCTCAAGGCAAGGGCTCCTCGGTTGGATGCAGCCCTCGTGGCTCCCGTGTCCGGGTGCCAAAGGGGCGTGTTGGGCCTGGTTTGCTTGCTCTTTCGGCAGTGAAAGAACATTGTTTTCTTCCGGTGAAGTGCGGCGTTCGGTTGAGTGAAGAGTGAACCCGCATTATATTGGGACGTTCGGGGCTCGAATTGGAAGATGCGCGTGCATCTTCTTGTCGAGGGTTCCGGAGAGAGGAGAACATGTCCGAGCCCCGACCCCGGCAGTTGAAAGTACTCGACGAGAGCTTCTGGCAAGACCATGAGGCCCGTCTTCGAAACAATCTTGGGCAGCCCTGCTGCACGCTCTCTGGTATCTCGACGGGCCTGATTCAGATGCCCGGGGATTTTGCCGTGGTCATTCATGGAGAGCATGAATGCGCGGCCTGCTTTCATCATGAAGGAGCGAGCATGCATCGCTTCTTCTGCGTGGGGCTCAACGAGGATGATTTCACGGGTGGCGAGACGCGGGAGAAACTCACGGAGTGTCTCCGACTGGTTGCGACCGAG
>CAVOCR010000512.1:0-2658 GCA_963694245.1 Myxococcota bacterium | reverse complement strand
CGTTGGATGGGAGTTGCGCAGTGGGGCTGGTCTGTGTCTCAGGTGCGGTCTGCCTGCTGGTTCCGGAAGCGGGGAATTGTTGGACCGACGAGGACTGCATGGGGGGGACGTGTCTGGACCCCGGGTTTTGTGGGTGCGCTGACGATTGCAATGAGTACGAGCCAGGGAAATGTGGCTGATCCCGCTGTCTAGGCGACGGGCGCCGGATGGCGTAGATCGCCTGCATGAAAGAGCGCAAGCCGCTCGGCGTGGGTCGCGAGTTCCACAGGGGCGGAGCTGAGGTGATCCTCGCTTCTACGAACCACCTCCGCGATGATTCGTGTGGGCTGATGGTGCGCTGCAGTGCTGGCTCCAGATCCGCTCCCCTCGTTCATGAGACGGAAGTCGAAATGGGCGGTCGTCTCGATCCCCGGAGCCCCTCCGCCGCGCCGGCACATGTCGAGTCGAAAGGAGTCTCCTTCGGCAGACACGACGTCGATGACCACTCCGCCTCCTTCGAGACGACAGGCTCCGATCATCCAATCATCAGTCACGCCGACGCCGGGTCGAATCCAATCCAGAGCCTGTGCAAGTGGAATGCTCGCGCCTGGAAGGTGCGAGTCCTGCGCGAGAGAATGCATCGCGAATGCGGCACCGGAACTCAGCACTGCGGTTCCCGCGAGGAGTCCCGCCAGAAAACCGCGGCGCGTGGGGTCGATGGGGGCGGACATGTCGTCGCTCATGTGACTCTCCTCGGGTGACTCGTCCAGTGTAGGGAGAGCCCTCGAGGAGTGTCAACTGCAGTTCTCGCGGGTCATCGGGTGCTCTTGCGTACGGAAACTTGATCGGCGAGTCTTGGGCACTCGTTCGGGCAGAGACGTGTGAGGAGGCAGGCGATGAAGCGATTGAAAAGTCATGTATGCGGAGAATGGTTCGAGGGAACCGGTGCCGGGAGTGAGTTGTTGAACCCGGCCACTGGCGAGGTGCTCGCCACCACGAGCACCGAGGGCATGGATCTCGCGGCGGTGCTGGAGCATGCGCGAACTCTCGGGGGACCCGCGCTGCGCGCGCTGACGTTCGCGGAGCGGGGCGCGATCCTTCAGGAGATGAGCAACGCGCTGCATGCCCATCGGGAGGATTTGATCAGCCTGGCCACCGCGAATGGGGGCAATACACGCAAGGATGCCAAATTCGACATCGATGGGGCCTGGCAGACGCTTGCCTACTACGCGCATCTCGGAAAGACACTGGGTGACAAGCGCTACCTGGTGGATGGGGACATCGAGCAATTGGGGCGGAATCCACGCTGGGCCGGTGAGCACATCCACACTCCCCTCGAAGGGGTCGCGGTCCACATCAACGCCTATAATTTTCCGGCCTGGGGATTCGCGGAGAAGGCGGCCTCGGCGCTGCTCGCGGGCATGCCGGTCGTGACCAAGCCCGCGACCAGTACAGCCCTCGTGGCGGCGCGTGCGATGGAGATTCTGGTCGAAGCCGAGATCCTCCCGACCGGAGCGTTTTCGATGATCTGCGGAGGAGCGCATGCGATCCTGGATCACGTGCAGTCGCAGGACGTGGTGGCGTTCACGGGAGGAAGTGACACGGCGCGCCGGATGCGTGGAAGCGAGCGTGTGATCCGCGACAATGTACGGCTCAACATTGAAGCGGACAGCTTGAACGCTGCGGTACTGGGTCCCGATGTCGACACCGACTCCGAGGTGTATGCGCTCTTTCTGGACCATGTGTTCACGGAGATGACGCAGAAGACCGGGCAGAAATGCACGGCGATCCGACGGATTCTGGTACCCGAGGCTCTTCTGGAGTCGGTGAAGGAGGAACTTGTCGAGCGCCTCAACGAACTCGTCGTGGGAGATCCCGCCCTGGAGAACGTACGGATGGGGCCTCTGACGTCCGCCTCCCAGCGGGAGAGCGTCGTCGCGGGTCTCGCTGTGCTGGAAGAGAGCGCGGATCGGGTCGCGGGGATCGCACCGAAACAACTGGAAGGTGTCGCCGAGGGACGGGGTTTCTTTGTGGAGCCCGTGCTCCTTCAGGCGCGGGATTCACTGAATGCGGGGGCGGTGAACCGTGTCGAGGTGTTCGGCCCGGTATCGACGATCCTCCCGTGGTCCGGTGATGCGGACGAGGCCGCGGCGATTCTACGGGCTGGAGGCGGGGGACTGGTGGCCTCGATCTATTCGGATGATCGAAGCTTCACATCGGCTGTGGTTCAGGGCGCAGCGAGCCATTTTGGGCGCTTGTTTCTCGCGCATTCCAAGGTGGCGGGAATGGTCACGGCGCCGGGGACGGTGTTGCCGCAGATGGTGCATGGGGGACCTGGGCGCGCCGGCGGTGGTGAGGAGCTCGGAGGCGTGCGTGGCCTCACGCACTACATGGCGCGAACGGCCCTTCAGGGATATCGCCCGATCCTCGAGCGCGATTTCGACGGAAGCTGAGCAGTTCTACTCGATGTAGCCGGACCGGAGCGATGCGATGTCGACGTCCGCGTCCTCGCCCATCAGCGCCTTGCGCTTTCGGAGGTTGTGCAGCTTCAAGCGGAGCGCGTTGATCTTGATGAAACCCTCGGCGTCCTTCTGATTGTACACCGTGTCCTCTTCAAACGTGGCGTACGCCGGGCTGTAGAGCGAGTTTGGCGCCTTGCGACCCGTCGCGATGCATGAG
>CAVOCR010000511.1:0-2665 GCA_963694245.1 Myxococcota bacterium | reverse complement strand
GACCTTCATCGACAGCATCCTCGAGGGAATGCCCGTGACCATCAACATGGGCTATGGGACGACAGCAGACATGGAAACGGTCTTCACTGGAGAAGTGGTCTATGTCGAGCCCACCTTCCGTACAGAGGGTACCAGTTCTCTCCTGATCAGCGGATACGACCGCTCCCATCGACTGACCCGAGGGACGCGCAGCAAGACATGGGATGACAAGGAAGCCGACTCCTTCGACTACCCGGGCGTCGTCGACGACATTGTCAGCGGAAGCGGCAGTCATGATGGAGGGGGATCCGACAATCTTGCGCTGGATGGACTGGAAGGCGCGATGCCGAGCTTTCGGCACGTTCCCCAGTTGGCGACCAACGACTACAAGTTCATTCGCAGCCTGGGAGTGGACGTCGGGCTGACGACAGGCGCACGAGCGGAAACAGAGGGAAAACTTCAGTTCTCGAGCGCGGACATCGGAGACACACGCTTCACGATCTGTCGCGACAAGCTCGACGGGGAAAACCCGGTGTTCGGCAAAGAAGCCTCGTTTCGTCTGAACACATCCAATCAGGTGAGTCGGGTCGAAGTGCGAGGCTGGGACCCGAGCACCAAGAAGAACATCGTGGGGATCGCGGAGACCCCCGAAGTCGATTTCGGCGAGGGGGGAACTCCAGCGACAGACGCGACCGCACAGGCATTGTACGGGGGAGGCAAAGGGCGGAAAATGGTGGTCGTGAACCATCCCGTGTACAGCAAGGACGAAGCCAACGCCGTGGCACAGGCCCTTCTCGAGCAGGTCTGCATGGAATTCATCGAGGGAGAGGCCATGATTCTGGGGGAGCCCACGCTCGTCCCCGGAGATGCGGTCGCCTTCCTGGGATACGGTACCCGATTCGATGGACGATATCTGATCACGGGAGTCCAGCATCTCTACAACCCGGAGACCACCCCCTACGTCTGCCGCATCAAGTTTCAGCGCAACTATGTGAACCCCGTCTAACGTCTCGCACGCCCCGCGAGTGCAGCGATGCCTTTACCGCGTTGACCCCACATCCTCCAACGCCTAGAATGGCGTGTGGCCGAGCCTCCATCGTGTAAATCGCTGCCCAGAACAGGAGATCCGAATGAAACTGCGCTACGCGGGAACAACCCATGTGGGAATGAAGCGCAAGCACAATGAGGACAACCTGCTCATGGCGCCAGAGCGACGTCTCTACGTCGTCGCCGATGGGATGGGCGGGCACGCCTGTGGTGAAGTGGCGAGCCGGATCAGCGTCGAAACCATGCAGGAGTTCTTCAACGGCTCTGCGGAAGATGACGACCTCACGTGGCCCTGCAAGACCCGGGCAGAACTCTCTCCCCTTGAGAACATGATGAACGCGAGCGTCAAGCTGGCGAACATGAAGATCTTTGAGAAGTCGGAGTCGGACGTGAAGTTCAAGGGAATGGGCACCACCATCGTGGCCGTCGCGTTCCGGGATGGTGAGATTTCGATGGCGCACGTCGGTGACAGCCGGATCTACCGCCTCCGCGACAAGACACTGACACAGATGACCGAGGACCACAGCCTCCTCAATGACTACAAGAAGATGGCGAACCTCACGGAAGAGGAAATCGAGAACTTCCCCCACAAGAACATCATCGTGCGGGCACTCGGGATGAAGGAAAACGTCGAAGTCGATGTGCAGAGCTGCATGGCCGAGCCGGGGGATGTGTATCTCCTCTGCTCGGACGGCCTCAACGGAGAAATCACCGACAACGAAATGGAGGCCATCCTCCTCACCCACCGCGACAACATGGAGGCTGCCTGTACACGTCTGATTGAAGATGCGTGTGCAAATGGGGGGAAGGACAACGTGACAGCCATCCTGGTCGAAGTCATCGAAGACAGCCCAGCACCCGAATGAAACGCACGCTCATCCCCCTATTCCTTCTAACTGCAACCGGATGCCCAAGCGCCGCTCCGCCCCCCGGACTGGAGCCCGAAGAAGTCATTGCTCAGGCGCGTGAACGCGCACGCCCGACGGATGCGCTGGCCTGGCCAGATGAGCCCATAAACGGATCGCCGGTCGGGGTCCGTTTTCAGGAAATCCACAAAGACGTGAACCACCGAAGAGCCCGTATGCGCCTCTTCAACTTCAACTCCGCGGACATCACCCAGGTCACCATGCAGTTGACCTGTACGGACGTGGAGGAAACCCCCATTCCCTGTGTGGGGAGCGGAACCAGGCCCGAGTCCTGGTGGACCAGTTCCATCTCTTTACCAGGACATGGCCATGGGACCCACTCGGTCAGCACGACATTGCCGGGAGCAATCGTTCATGTCGCCGCAGAAGTTCACGCCGTGATGTTCAAGAACGGAAAACGCTGGTCGTCGAACCTCACATCCCCGTGACTCAGGCTGCGATCGCGCCACCGGACCAGATGACACCTCCCTGATGAACCCCCTCGACAGACGCTCCATCCCAGGTCACGAGTCGCGTCAGTCGGGCATTGGGAGCCACGAGCGTTCCCCTCCCCAGCACGACCCCCGATCCGACCTGAGCGCCCGCTCCGATCACGGAGTCCGCTCCAATGACCAGAGGTCCTTTCAACAGAGATCCAGGACCGACCTCCGCTGAAGGGTGGATGAACACGCCAGGACTGCGCTCCACAATGCCCGGTGGCATCCAGCGCTGCC
>CAVOCR010000510.1:0-2668 GCA_963694245.1 Myxococcota bacterium | reverse complement strand
AACCAAGGCTTCTCAGGGATGCGTCTTTGTGTGGGGATGATTCTGTGCAACGATGGGGGAGGGCCATTGTTCAAGTAGATGCTGAGTTGTCTGGTGGAAGGGGCGGTTGAGTGGCGCTGGGGAAACCCAACCTCTCGCACATCGTGAAGAGCAGCTTCGAACCCTCGGGGAGGGTGCGTGATGCGTTGCCGCGTCCGCACGAGAGATCGACGCGATTTCTCCACGATGTGGGACAGGCGCACGACGACAAACGCCCTCCAAGATGTGGAGGACCTCATGTTGCGACGCCCCCTGGCGGCCCTTTTCGTGCCCTGCTGTTTTCTTTTGTGTTCCAGTTTCGGTCCCGGTTGCGCGTCTCCGGACGAGGCCAGTCAAACAGGTGTGCTTGCCTTTGACGAGGGGGGGGACGAATCGCTCGTTTCGACCCCGGTCATTGGCGTGGATGGAGAGACCGAAGAGACAAGTGAGACGGGTGGGACGGAGACTGGGGAGAGCGGAGTCCTCACTGCGTGTGAACAACTTTCAGTTCTGAACGACGGGGGGACCTTGTGCGAGGACTGGGGTGAGACGTGTGTCCTCTCCAGTCTGGGAGCGGGGGACTGTGAGAATGTGTGCGGAGGAATGGGCCTGGTCTGTCTCGGAGCGTATGCCGAGAGCAGTCCCTGTGAGGCTCTGGAGTCGGAGCCTCTCTCCTGCTCCACTGAATTGGACCCGGGTGGTGTGCAGTGCACATGTGGCCCGGCGGGGGATGTCGTCCGGGACGACCCTCCCAATCCGTCTCCCATCGGGGTGAACCGGATCCGCATCGTGACGAACGTGAGCCCTTCCTGGGTGGCCTGGTTTGAAGTGAGGGTCGAGGGACGTCCCGCCGCAGATCCAGCCGCGCCGACCCTCCCTCTTGCCATCGAGACGAGCACAGGGACCTCGGAGACCCCGACAGAACCTGCGGCCAATGCAGTCGATGGGGATTGGTCCACGCCCTGGAATGCGGGGGACTTCGGTCCGGCCTCGTTGACTCTCACGTTTGGAGAACCAGTCCTTCTCGACAGCGTCCGGTTGCTCGTCGCGCAGAATCCTCCCGGTCTGACCACCCATGTCCTTGAAGTCGAGAGCGAGGGGGGCAATTTTGAGCCCTTGCATGTGTTTCATGCCGTGACTCAAAGCGGAGCATGGTTGGAATGGACACCCGACACCGTCTCCATGAACCCCGATCCGGTTCAGGGGTGCGAGGGATGCCTTGGATCGAGCGCTGACTGCGGCGTGGCGTGCAACGGGATCGGATATGACACGGGCATTTGCGCGCATCCGGGCAGTGTGGATCCCGCGGCGTGTTGTGCGTGCTGGAACGATGCGATTCCTTTCGATGGGACGGGGATTTTCAATCCACAGCGGAGTCCCTTTTACGCGTATGGCGAACTCACCGTGGTGGGCAATCGATTCCAGATTGAGGACGAGGTCTATTACCCCAAGACCGATTTCCTCACTCCCGTCTCGCCGGGAACCGACATCGCCCATTGGAACACCCTCGACTATTTTGCCTATGCCCCGGCGAAGCGCGCGATTGTGCGGGAGGCTCTCGTCGCTCATCAATACAACAACGTCTATCTGTACACCCTCACCGAGGGAGTCGATTTTGGCGGGCAGGGTCATCCCGTGACGCCTTATGGGGACGGGGGGTTCTCCTTCAACACGAACGCGCTCAACGTCGGGAAAATCAATGATTGGAAGGCAGCGATCGAAGATCTGCTGGCCCACGACATCAAGCCCTTCCTCTGGTTGGCGGGGGATGATTCCGCGACCATCGCGAGCAAACCGCTGTCCGAGTGGCAGACCTACGTCCAGCACATGGTCGATGCCTTCGAGGAGTACCCCATCGCCTGGGTGATCGGTCTGGAGGCCGATGAATACTGGTCGGCCGCGGCCGTTCAGGCCCGGGTGGCAGACCTGAAGGCACGCACTTCGCATCTTGTCGGCGTTCACCTCACACCGACTGAAACCAAGAACCCGTCGACGGCGTACAAACAAGGCGCTGACTTTGTACTCGCTCAGTTCACGTCTCCCCAGACCAACGCAGAGTACGCCGCTCAGATCCAGGCCTACAACATGGCTGAAGTTCCCTGGATTGCGAGTGAGTTCAACGTGACGGGAACGGGCCAGGGGGACGAGGCCGAATCCACCGTCACCGCCCGATCGAACGCGATCGGGAAAGTCATTGCCGAGGTGGGTGACCCGCCCATTGTCGCTGGACTCGGCAATGGCATCGACTTGAGCTTCACCCCTCCCGTCACCGGCGATCCCGGCTTGCCGTTTTCATTGGAGGAGGTCACCTGGCTTCATGTGAACGTCGGCGATTGGCCAGTGACCGCGACGCTTTCGAGCGTAAGCATTGAAGGGGGGGTCATCTGTCTCGATTACGACAAGAGCACGGCCTGGCCTTCCGTGCAGATCCCCCATAATTCGGGGAATGGGACCGTGGATGTGGTGGCCAATCCCTGGGTGTTCACGGAGTACAACGGCCAATGGTACGCCGGGACCTGGGAGTGGCTGGCGGTGGGTTCGACGTGCAAGAACAAGACGTCTGTTGCAGGAGACCATATCAAGCAACCGCCGCTCGGACCCGCTGACTGGAAGCCCGTTTCGGGGCAGGAACTGTATTTCATGGTGTCTG
>CAVOCR010000509.1:0-2679 GCA_963694245.1 Myxococcota bacterium | reverse complement strand
GAACGGAGGGACCCTCTTCCTCGATGAAATTGGCGAGCTTCCGCCGGAGCACCAGGCCAAACTGCTGCGCACCCTCGAAGACGCTCGGGTGAGGCCTGTGGGCGCGGCGGAGAGCAGGACCACCCGCGTGAACGTCCGAATCATCGCCGCCACCAACCGCCCCCTGGAGGCGGAAGTCCAGGCGGGTCGTTTTCGGCGGGATCTCCTCGCACGACTCGAGGAATGGCCCATCCAGATCCCGCCGCTTCGAGAGCGCCGCGAAGACGTCCTCCTCATCTGGCGACATCTCGTCAACCTGGAGAAGGGTGGGAAGGTCATTCAGTTCAGCCCCAGCGCGAAAGAAGCGCTGCTGATCGGCGAATGGCCTAGCAACGCACGCGACCTTCGCAATCTGGCGAAGAGACTCGTGGTGCAGCATCGAAACAAGGGGGCCTGCGAACTGACCACCGATGACCTTCCGGTGCTCCAGAAACTGCTCCGCGAAGCGAGAAAAAAGACCATCCCGGATGGGGACGACTCTCCTCTCAACACCCCAGCACCCGCAGGCAAACGCGGTGGAACAAAGGCGGAACTCGAAGCCGCGCTTCAACAAACAGGCGGCAATGTAACGCGTGCGGGGGAGCTGCTTGGAGTGAGTCGAAAGACCATGCACCGACGCATCAATGAGCACGGGATCGTTCAGAAGGCCTTCCGCGGTCGCTAGGCTCGCCTTGCCCGAGCAGCACGCTCATTGTGTCGACGCCTGAGCGTTCCGCTGCGATTCCAACAACTCCCGAACGCGAACCCTGATCCCCTCCGCGCGCGGGTCGTCAGGAGCCAACCGAAGAAACCGCTCATAATTGACCCGGGCGTTGTAGGAGTCTCCTTTCTTCGCATAGACGTCCCCCAGCTCCAGGCGCGCATCCGCGTAGAGCGGGTCAGCATACACAGCTTTCCCGAAGAGCTTGATCGCCTCCTTGTTCAGAAGGAGGCTCCTGGCGGCGAGGCCCCGCTTCGTGAGATCCTTGGCGAGAGCCCGCGCTTTCTCGAGAGTCTCCTTGCTCGGCAAGCTTCGTCTCGCCATGGTCTTCAACTTCTTCGCATCTTCGTTGGCGGGATCGTGCCTCAGAGCCTCCTTGGCCTTCGCCACCGCGATCGCAAAATTCCTGTCCTTGTACTGTTCGTTTCCCTCATGAACCCGCAACCCGCTCATTTCTCGGTGGGCCTTTTGAATGCCTTCGTCGATCGTCACGTCCTCCGGAAACTCTTTTTTGGCCTTGTTGAGCTTGATCAACGCCAATTCCCACCGCCGCGCTGCCAGAGCCGATCGACCTTCTTCGAGAGCTCTCACGGCGATGCGCCGATCGAGATCCCGAATCATCGGTTCCAATGCGTCTCGCCGCTCAGGCCAGCGCCTCAGCATCCTCTTGCGCTCAACTCTTGCCATGGCCAATTGGCCCAGGTTCTCGGCTTTCCTGGCCCTCCGTTCCATCCTCGAATACCGACCTCTCTCCCACGCGTCTTCCGCGGCCACACGTTCTTCCGATGGAGACGCGATCTTGTCAGGAGCCACCTCGCTCCCCTCCGTTGCCGAGTCGTCATCCGAAGCCTGGGTCGTTGCCTCTCTGGTGCTTTCCTCCGAGACACGTCGAGGCGCGCTGGCCACCCACTCGTCCGGCAGACGTGGACGCGGGCGACTCAAGCTGGACTTCTCCAATTCGATGCGTAGCAGGAGTTCCTCGAACTTCTCTCGCTCCGCCTCGAAATCTTTCTGTTGTGCGAGCTTCTCGCTCTTCATCTTCGCCAATTCGACGGCGTTGCTCTCCGACTTCTTCCGTTCCTGCACCAGCTCCGCGTCCTTGTCGAACCAGAAGAGGGTCGGGCCGAGAAGAAGAGCCACGCTGAGAACGCCCAAGGCTCCCCTCCAGTGCTGCCGCAGGAGACTCGGAAAACGCCCAAAGAAGCCGGGTTCGCCGAACGCGGCCACCCTGGCATGGTCGAGCGTGGGCTCTGCGAGCGTCTCAGGGTCCGCGGATGCCATCGTGGCCGCGCCCCTCGAGACCTCCAAAGAGTCCCCGCCCTCTTCGATGCGTCGCGGCCTGTCGAGAGAGGTGGTGCTCCCCGCGGGCCTATCCCGAAGGATGGGCTGCGTCGTCCGTGTGGAAGATCCCAATTCCACGCGCTCCAGGCGATCGAGGAGCGCCCTCGCGCTGGGCGGTCGGTCCGCATGCTCCCGGCAACAATCTCTCACGAGCTCCACGAACTCGAGCGGAATCCCATCGTTCCCTCGCAAACGATCGAGCAACGTCACCGGATCTCCACGTCCCGCGAGCATCTCCCCGAGAATCAATCCCACCGAATAGAGATCACAGGAAACACATCCGAGACAATCCCCCCGCGCCCGCTCCCGACTAAGGTAATCACGGGTTCCGACAATCATGCCCGGCATGGTCATTTGCGTGTGTTCGGCCTCGACATGCATGTGTTTGGCGATGCCAAAGTCGAGGACAGTCAGCGAATCAGGGAGATCCCTCCGAACGAAGAGATTCATCGGCTTCAGATCGCGATGAATCACCCCCTTCTCGTGGGCATGGGCCAACGCTCGGCAAAGCTGCATGGACAGCTTGACCGCCAACCCGACTTCCAGACGACCTTCCCGTTCCAGCTTCTCGGAGAGGCTCATCCCCTCGAGAAGCTGCA
>CAVOCR010000508.1:0-2683 GCA_963694245.1 Myxococcota bacterium | reverse complement strand
GCGCTCATGGAACTCTTGAGGTTTTTTTTATTCGGAGTGCTCAAACTCCCCGGTTGCAGGGTGTGGCTGTCGATCCGGGGATCGCGTAGGATGATGCATAGGAGGTTCCCATGTCGGTGGTTTTTCAATTCGATTACGCCTGTCCCTATGCCTACCTCGCTTCCCGGCGCATTGAAGAAGTCTGCGAGCGGGTGGGGGCTTCCCTCGCACTGAAACCGGTGCTCCTGGGGGGTATTTTCCGGGCGCTGGAGGTTCCCCAGCATCTCTTCGCGACACTCTCGCCGGCGAAGGCGCGTCATAATGTCCAGGACATGCACCGCCTGGCGGATCTCTGGGATGTTCCCTTTCAGATGCATCCGAATCATCCGGTTCGAACCGTGGAGGCCTTGCGAGCGACCCTGGCGGCTCCGATGGAGTCCCGGGCTCGTGTGATGCATCGTTTCTATCGTGCGTACTGGGTGGAGCATCTGGATCTCGCAGACAGGGAGATCCTTCGAACGCTCCTGGGAGAGGTGGGGGTTTCGGGGGAAGAATGCGCGGGGCCCTTTCCTGAGAGCATCAAAACAAAACTACATGCGAATACGGATGAGGCGCTCGCTGGAGGGGCGTTTGGGGTCCCGGCGACCCTGGTGGGGGAGGAACTCCATTGGGGCGCTGATCGCCTCTTCATGGTCGAGGAGAGCCTCGGAGGAGGGCCAGAACCCATCCCGTCAGGAGGCGTGGAGAAACCCACGTTTGTGGATTTTCATTTCGATTTCTCGAGTCCTTTTGCGTACCTGGGTTCCACTCAGATTGAGTCCGTGTGTGCGGATCATGGTGCGACACTTCGCTGGAAGCCCATGTTGCTGGGAGGGATTTTTCGAATGCTCGGGGGCCCCAATGTACCGCTCGCGACCTTTTCAGAACCGAAGCAGCGATACATCGCACGGGATCTGGAGCGTTGGGCTGCTTCCTGGGGAGTTCCCTATGCATTCCCGTCCCAGTTTCCCATGAAGACGACAGGACCACTTCGAATCGCGCTCGCATTGGGAGAGGAGATGCCCGCGTTTGTGCATGCCGTGTTCAAGGCCTATTGGAGTGAAGGGCGGAACATCGCGGACACGGATGTGCTTCAGGGCATTCTTGGAGAGGTGGGTCAGGATCCAGCCCTTGTCAGCGTCATGGACGACCCCGCATGGAAGACCGCGCTCATCGAGGCAACTCAGGCCGC
Organism: Myxococcota bacterium; assembly: GCA_963694245.1. Classification (GTDB taxonomy): domain Bacteria; phylum Myxococcota_A; class UBA9042; order JABWCM01; family JABWCM01; genus CAVOCR01. Next base: position 1,473 of record CAVOCR010000508.1, on the reverse strand, counting down.
ATTGGATGCAGGCGTGTTCGGCGCGCCGACGATGTGTGTGAATGGGGAGGTGTTCTGGGGTCAGGATCGTCTGTGGATGGTCCGTGAGCTTCTGGCGGGTTGGGCTCCACCTGCCCAGGAATCCTTCTAGAAGGTGAACTCGGTGTAGAGGTTCAGCACGCTGACGGACTGACTATACACGCCGTCCGAGCTGGTCTGGACCGTGTTGGTGCCCGTCGCATAGTGCGGATTGATCGAGCGTCCTTCGGTATCCAGTTCAAAGTAGAACACCTGGGTGAAGGTGACGCCCAGCCCGAAGAGTTCGGATGCCTGCCATCGGGTTCCGGCGGTCGCCGTGACTTTTTCGAGGTCAAAGAGCGCGGGGTCCATCGTCTCGGGCGGAACGGCCGAGCTGTCATAGCCCGCGCCGAGGTAGACCTCCAGTTCGTCTTTCAGCCAGTAGCTTCCTCCGAAACGGATTCCCACGGAGTCCTTCCAGAAACGAGGGAGATTTTGAACGACTCCGCTGAAGTCTTCTCCAGAGGTGTATCCTGCGGGGTCTTCCAGTGCGTTCTCAGCGCCCACGAAATCGCAGTTTCGGCCGGGCTCGTCTGCATTCAGGATGCACTGGTTCTCAAAGACGGACCATCGCGTGTAATCCATGAAGAGACGGATCTCGGCGTTCCAGCCTTCGGGCCGGACGCGGGCGCCCAGTCGAATGATGTCGGGAAGGGTCTGGGTCACTTCGATGTTCGTCTCCGAGGGATCCGCGGTGTTGAGGACGTTCCGGAGAGTTCCCGAGAGTGTCATTCCGCCGCTGAGGTTGGGCTGGGAGGTGTAGGACGCTCCGAGCCATACGCTCTCGTTCGGCTGCCAGATGATTCCTGCGCCGATTCCTGCCTGCCAGCCATCGGCCTCGAGATGACTCCGCCCCTCTTTCAGGAGTGTGGTTCCGTCTCCTTTCAGGGTCACGAGGTCGTCCGTACCGTCCGCATTGCGTGCGCGAATGGTGTTCATCTTGCTCTTGATCGCGCTTCCGCTCACGCCGATCGAGAGATTCGCCGCCTCGATGTGGAACGCGAGCGCGGTCGTGATGTACAGCGAGTTGATGGTTCCATCAATGCTGTACCACCGTGCGACGCCATCCGGTGAACCCGGGTAGAGGTCCGCATTTGCGGCGTCATTGCCTGACCAGACAGCGGATCCACCGAGAGGCACGTAGGCGGCAATTCCCGCTGAGAACCAATCTGTGCCGAAGTCCGAACTGGCACCGAGAAAGGGGACGATCGCCTGGTTGAAGAGTTCGGCTTTTCCGCTGTTGGCCGTGACCCCAGCCGCAGCTGCGTCGTCTCCAACCACTGCCGGATCGAGAGGATTGTCGATGGCGGATTCAGGCCGATCATAGCCCACCCACCGAAGCGCGAACGAGGTGTCAATGAAGACGTTGGTTCCGCGATTCAGCATGATGCCCGCAGGATTGTAGTAGATCGCGGT
>CAVOCR010000507.1:0-2690 GCA_963694245.1 Myxococcota bacterium | reverse complement strand
GGATGCCGTGGGAGACCTCGTGGAAATCACGAAGACGCCACAGGCCTTCACACCCGAGACCCTCGTCGTGAAAACCGCCACCGACCACAATGGCGACGTGCTCCTCCTCAACGTGGAACAAGCGATCAACCCGCTCCAGGAAACCGCGGAGAAATGAAACCATGGTCCAATGGAACACCTCAGGACACGATTTCTCCCGGCATTTGAGTCTGCTTGTGGGTCAGCCGGTGAAAGCGGGATTCGTCCAACGCCAGGAGACATGCCGGGAAGCCGACGGATTTGTCGGCCTCTTTCGAACGGATGAAGGAGCCCTCGAGGCCAGCTGCCACCTCGATCTTCCCCTCGCCGCGGGGCTCGGTTCCGCCCTCTCGCTCCTCTCCCCACACGCCGCAAAAGAAGCCGTGAAAAGCGCGATGTTCTCCCCTGCACTGGTCGAAAACATCCATGAGATCTTCAACGTCATCGGAGGGCTCAAGAACGGGCCCGGACAACCACACGTCGTGTTGGACGGGGTGTTTCGTGTCGTGGAGGGCGGCGACGACGCGCCTCTCAACTGGCGGGATCTTCCCTGCGAGGGATTCATCCAGCTGACTCTGAACCTCCACGGTTCAGGAGCCGTCACTCTCCGGGCGACGCGCTGATCAATCAACGCCGGAGATCACACATCACTGCCTGGAGACATCGCTCGCCATGAGCGAGATGCGTCCAGTCCCGAGAGTTCCAAAGTCCAATTGAAGATGCAGGCGATTGCTCGATCGCCGTGCACGGACCTCTTCGTCTTCGGGAAAGGCCGTGACATGCCAATGGACCGAGTTCAGCACATGCGCCGAGCGCCCTGCGATGTTGAAGAGGGACGTCATCACATTGAAGACCTCCCGAATATTTTCCTGAAGATCGGCAGGATACGCGCCCAGAACCAGACCTCCGTACAAATCCGCCACGTTCTTCCCGCTGAGAATGGACTGGGCGATGCAGACAAATTGCACGTCTGCGATGACGTGAGTGGAAAATCGACTCTCCTCCGTCTCATAGGTCGCGAGGACAATGCATTCGGGGGATTCCGTGAGCAGAGGGGAGGTCCGCACCGCCTTCATGGGGACCTCCAACAACATCCCCAGCATGTCCGCCACCGCATCCGGAGTCGGCACCACATCGGACGACGCGATCAGGGAACCGAGAGCGGTACGAATCGTATCGGTCGTAAAGGGCTTCGCGACCAGAACGCGGGCCCCTTCTTTCAAGGCCATCAACCGGGCCTTGTCCGTCCGCTCACTGGTGATGACCCCAAAGCGACAATCGAAGCCCTCTCTTCGGATCTGCTGAATCAGTTCCAGACCCGAACCGTCTTCCATATGCCAGTCCGTCAACACGACACGTGGCCGGAATTCCCGCACCTGGCGCATCGCCTCTTCGACCCCATCGGCCTCCCGCACCGGGTACTCTTCTGTCGAATACCCGGCCTTGCGAATCGCCTTCCGCACCATCGCACGCATGAGCTGACTGTCGTCCACCACGAGGATCTTGAATCCACGTTCCATCTCGTCCCCCCACTCCAAATCGCGTGTAGATCATCCCCTCATGACGCACCAATCACTGTAAATCTCGCATCTCATGGGGGGACTCGTCCAGACCTTCCGAGGACTGCCTCTTGACTCCTGATGTCCCTCCGGTGAATCCTGCGCTCGCAGGAGACCCAAGCCATGGGATTGAACACCATCGAAGAACGCCTACGCATGAGCTTCCCAGATGCGGAAATCACGCTACGGGATCTCACCGGAACCGAGGACCATGTGGAAGCCCACATCATCTCGGTGCTCTTCCGAGGGAAATCCCCGGTAGAGCAGCACCGCATGGTGTACAAAGCTCTCGATGAGTTGATGAAAGGACCCATTCATGCCCTCGCCCTCCACACCAGCATACCTGAATAGAGCAAGGAGAATCTTCGATGCGTGATGTACAAGCTGAAATTAAAGAGACGGTCACCAACAACTCCGTAATCCTCTTCATGAAGGGAAGCCCTGCGTTTCCACAATGTGGGTTTTCGGCTCAGATCGCCTACATCCTCAGTGAATTGAACGTGGAGTACGTCGGCGTCGATGTGCTCTCGGATCCGGAAGTGCGCCAGGGCATCAAGGAATTCTCGGCATGGCCGACGATTCCCCAGCTCTATGTCAAAGGCGAATTCATTGGTGGATGCGACATCACCAAGGATCTCTTCGAGAGCGGAGAGCTGCTGACAAAAATGGTGGCTTCCGGAGTCGTCGCCAAAGACGCCTAGGGATCCCCATGCCCCCCGCGAATCCAGCGCGGATCCGGGACAGGGATGGCGTCCATCAACGCACGGGAATGGGGATGTTGCGGAGTCGAACACACGACGCCCGTGGGCCCCTGTTCCACAATTCGGCCCTCCTTCATCACGGCGATGCGGTCGGCGACATGACGCACGACCGCCAGGTCGTGTGAGATGAAAAGGCACGCCAGCTCCAGCCTCTCCCGAAGGTCTCCGAGCAGATTCAGGATCTGAGCCTGCACGGAGACATCGAGGGCACTCACGGGCTCATCACACACAAGAAGAGCCGGTTCCAGAGCGAGAGCCCGAGCGATTCCCACCCGTTGACGCTGGCCCCCCGAGAGCATGTGGGGGTGGCGACCGCGATGATCCGGATTCAGACCCACGCTCTCCAACAGAG
>CAVOCR010000506.1:0-2695 GCA_963694245.1 Myxococcota bacterium | reverse complement strand
CGCGCCGTCCAGTTGCAAGGTATCGTGTGGTGTGGTTCCATCGCGCCGCCTCAGAAGAGGCCACAGGAGGAAGCATGACGTTCATGCAACGACACTGAGTAATCACAGCGCACTGGAGTTCGCCAGTGCACGCGCCGCGTCCTTCCTGAGGCTTCAGCACTTCCGTGCCACGCCCCTGGGGGCCGGCATGGGAGCATCATGAAGCAAGTACTGTTCATCGCATTGATTGGCGCGTTTCTCGTCCCGGGAAGCGCGGAGGCTGGACTGGTGGTCGGAGACCCGGAAGGGGTTGGACTGCAGGTGTATGGTTTCACTCGGCTGGATGTCATCTTTCAGGATAGTCATCTAAGCCATCCCCAGTACCCGGAGTTCGCTCCTCATCTTCCAGAAGGGGAGGAGGGAGTTGGGGATTTCACGATCCATCCACGCCTTTCTCGTCTTGGCTTCAAAACCTGGAGTCGGGATGTCGCCGACGGCGTCTCCCTTGAAACCAGGATCGAGATCGACTTCCAGAATGGGGGGTCTGAATCACGGAGTCTGATTCGCATGCGTCACGCCTACGGGAAGCTGCAGGCTGGCGGATTTTCACTCCTGGCCGGTCAGACCTGGCAGCTGGTGAGTCAACTCTATCCAGGCGCCAATGCCGACTCGATGATGTGGAATGCGGGCAACACGGGAGACAGGTCTCCCCAGATTCGTCTTGCGTACGACTTCGCTGCTGGGCAGGAGGGGTCATTCCAGACGGCCCTTGCCGTACAGATGCCCAACACCGTGGATGGTGCGGATCGGGACGAAGATGGCTTCAAGGACGGTGCTGTCGCACAGATGCCATCCCTGGAGGCACGGATGGCCTATCAACGCCCGTTGTGGACTTCTCTGCCCTTTCGCATGGCCATCGGTGGGCACTATGGAGAGGAAGCCCATGACCTCTCCGGAGACACCGCCACGGACGACGACGGTTTCACCACCTGGGGTCTGTTCACGGAACTCGAACTTCCACTTCATGATGTGCTCAGCATTCGGGGTGAGTTCTTCCTGGGGGAGGGACTCAGCGACTTCCGAGGGGGTGTGAAGCAGACCGTTGATGGGGATGGAGGCTCGGTCGAGACGATGGGATTCTGGGGTGAAGCCGTGATTCGTCCATTGTCGGTGCTCAAGCTTGTCGCAGGCTACGGTCAGGACGATCCCGAGGTGGGTGAGCTGGGGATCGACAAGAACAGCGTCTTGTGGGCTGCCGTCCAATGGACGGTCGTGCCTTCCATGAAGGTGGGGGCGGAATATCACCGCTGGTCCACTGAACACGCAGGGGACTCTGAACCTGCCTCCAGCACGGCAGCGGTGTCGCGTTTCAACGTTCACTTCAAGTATGCATTTTAGGAGCAGTCATGACCTATCGAACTTCCTTTCTCCCCGTTCTTCTTTTGTGTGGTCTCGGCTTCGCATGTGAGGAGCCACAGACAGACTCAGCGACGGGTGGCCCAGCAGGGGCTCAGGAGGCGGTTGTGGCATCCCCCATAAAAGCCCCCAGACCGCTCCTTCGGATCACGGGGATCCCGGATGAGAACCCCACCGAGCTGGCGCGCCGACACGCTCCCATGACTCGCTATCTTTCCAGGGTGCTGGACGCGGACGTGACCTATGTTCCCGTGACGGATTATGGAGGCGCCGTTCAAGCCCTCGTGGCAGGGCAGATCGATTTCGCGTGGCTGGGCGGGTTCACGCACGTTCAATCACGCATTCTCGGGGACACCGTGCCGCTGGTCATGAGGGATATCGACCGCAACTTCAAGTCGGTCTTCATCTCGCATGTGGATTCAGGGGTGAAGAGTCCAATGGGTCTCCAGGGGAAGTCCTTTGCGTTCGGCTCGAAGTCCTCCACGTCCGGGCATCTGATGCCCAGGCATTTCCTGAAAACGGAGTTTTCGTTGGATGCTGACTCCGATTTTGCGGGCAGCCCGGTGTTCTCGGGGGCCCATGACGCGACTGCCCGAATGGTGGAGAGCGGCAAGGTTCAGGCGGGAGCCCTGAACAAGGAGGTCTGGGATCGGATGGTCAAGGAAGGCCGCGTCAATTCGGCGAAGGTTCAGGTGATCTGGACCACCCCTGGTTATGTGGATTACACCTGGACGGCGCGCACTGCCGTGGACGAGGCCCTTCGGGTGCGCTTCGCGAAGGCTTTTCTTGATCTCGACAGGAGCAATGAAGAGCACGCAAAGGTGCTGGCTCTTCAAGGAGCCCAGAAGTTTGTCGAAGCCTCCCCGCGTGATTTCGACGCGATCGAAGGGGTGGCAAAGAGCACGGGGCTCCTTCGTGGGACACGTTGAATTCAAGGGCGCTGGGCGCGTATTTGGGGGACGGGTGGCCCTCGAGGGCATTGATCTGTCCTTTCATCCAGGTGAGATCGTCGCCTTGATCGGCCCGAGTGGAGGGGGCAAGTCCACGCTCGTGCGGTTGCTCGCGGGATCTCTCCGGGCCACAACGGGCGAAGTGCTCGTGGATGGCGTGAATGTCGAGGCCCTGTCTTCGTCTGCGCTTCGGGAGCACCGAATCGGGTGTCCGCAGATTGAGCAGGGGGGCAATCTTGTGTCGCAGCTGTCCGTTCACGACAATGTACTGGCGGGCCGCATCGCCCGCTGGTCCACCGCGCGGGTGTTGCTGTCCCGGTTCATGACCCTGGAACGAGAAGGGGTTCGTT
>CAVOCR010000505.1:0-2711 GCA_963694245.1 Myxococcota bacterium | reverse complement strand
GGGCCCCACTGGTTTCCTGAAAGGCATCCGCACCCAGATTGGAAGTCATCATGACCACGGTCTGGGAGAAGCTCACGCGACGTCCACGTGAATCCGTGAGATGCCCTTCGTCGAGGACCTGAAGCAGGAGATTCCAGACCTCCGGATGCGCCTTTTCGATCTCGTCAAAGAGGACAATCTGGTACGGCCGCTTGTGCATGCCGTCCGTCAACTGGCCCCCTTCGGCATGCCCCACATACCCCGGTGGGGAGCCGATCAACTTGCTCACGGAGTGCGTCTCCGTGAACTCACTCATGTCAAAACGCAGCACGGCATCACGATTCTGGAAGAGAAACTCCGCCAGCACCTTCACCGTCTCCGTCTTTCCCACTCCCGTGGGTCCCACCATCAGGAAGGACCCCATGGGCCTCACGGAATTGAATCCCGCAAAATTGCGACGTACGACCTCCGCGATTCGCTGCAGAGCACTGCTCTGGCCGATGATCCGAGACTCCAGGAAATCGCCCAGCGCGAGCAGGCGCTGACTGTCTCGCTGGGAGAGCTTCTCTGCGGGAATCCCGGTCTGCTGGGCGAGCACATCGGCCACATCATCGACGTGCACCACTTCCCGCTGAAGCCGTGAAACACGGGAACACGCGAGGTCCAGGATGTTGATCGCCTTGTCCGGCAGCTTCCGATCCTGAATGTGCCGAGCACTCAAACGAACGGCCGCCTCCAGCGCACTGGCATCCACCTGAACATTGTGATGGTCTTCGTAGCGCTCGACGATGCCCTGAAGAATCGCAAGAGCGCGCTCATGATCGGGCTCTTCCACGTACACGGGCTGGAGGCGACGTTCCAGGGCGGCATCGCTCTCGACGTGCCGGGAATACTCCCGAAGCGTCGTCGCCCCGATACAGGGGAACTCCCCCCGGGCGAGCGCCGACTTCAAATCATTTGCAGCATCCATCGGACCATCGCCCGAACCCGTGCCTATCAGAGTGTGGAGTTCATCAATGAAGATGATGATACGGCCATCGGCAATGCGCACCTCGCGCTTGATGGCCTCCATCCTCTCCGCGAACGCTCCGCGGAGCTGCGTGCCGGCCACCAGCGCCGACATGTTCAATTCGATCAGAATCCGATGCCCTGAGGCTCCGCCCATCGGATCCACACCCGCAAGCGCACGCGCCACTCCCTCGACAATCGCTGTCTTGCCCACACCGGGCTCTCCCAGGAGACAGGGATTGTTCGAGCGCCGCTTCTGCAGAATGTCGAGGACCTGGACGATCTCCTCATCTCTTCCAATGACGGGATCGATCTCCCCGAGAAACGCCGCCTCCGTGAGGTTGCGACCCAGGGAATGAAGCGCTGGGCACTCTCGGGGGTCCAATGAATACGGCGTGTCCCGGACATCATCGGTGGGCTTCGGAAGCCCCGCGGCCATTTCTCTCTCCGCCGCCTGGACCTCCGCCTCGGAGAATGCAGTGAGCGTCCGAACCTCAGTCTCTGTCTTGGCCTCCTCAGGATCCATCGCCCGCGGGTTGAGAAATCCAACCTGGTGTCCTGGCGAGGTGACGGGATTCGCGACGGCTTCGCTCAAGCGACTCGCTGCCGTGACCCGCACATCGGAAGGCTCCACGCCCGCATGCTGTAGAACCCGATAGGCCATCGAATTCCGGACCTTGGAGAGGGCAAAGAGGAGATGAAGTGGAGAGCATGTCGCCGCTTTGTCGCTGCTCGCGATGCGCTGCATCTGGCGTACCACCTCCAGTCGAACCGCGTGCTCTTCCGAGTCCTCCTGCAGTTCACTCAGCGCATCAATGAGGCGATCTTCATGCACACGCATCGATTTCAATACGTTGAGACCCTCGTTGTCGACCGTGAACATCGCGAGCAGTAGAAAGGACGTGTCGAAATGCAGGGTGGACTGATCCGCCAGGTCTCTTGCCTGATGCAGGATTCGCTCTACCTCGGTGCTCGACGGGATCGACATGGTTTTTTTCGCCAAAACGGGGTACTGCTCCATGCCTATCACAGCGGATCCTGGGCTGCAAGGCCCAGGATCCGACCGATCGACTGCGCGCTATTTCCTGTGCGTAACTCCTGGAGTTTCTCTGGAGAAGCCCGTAGAATTCGGCTCTCGATTCAACCATGTTCAAGTTTTTTCCCAGAAACACCGCTTCCCCCGTCACCCGACGGGAACGGCTCGCTCGCATCCTGTTGGTGTGTGGACTGTTCATCGTCGTCCTTCACCTTCAAAGCACACGGGGACATGAAATCTCACTCGATGTCGGTCTCGTGGGACTCGAGCATCGCATCGAGGCCACAGAGAATTCACCACGACTCATTCTGACCGCGGCGGAGCTGCGGCATCTGCACATCACCCTGATCGATTCCTCGGGAGAGACCACCGTGGAGGTCTCTTTTGCGTTCGACGCGGACCACATGCCCCCGCCGAGGGTCAACACCGGCACCACCGTCCTGCTGGCTGGAACGTATCGGGTGCTCTCGCAACTTCGATTCGAATCCGGAACGCGCAACATCGTGGAAGAGCGCGAGAACCTGATCGAGGTCGAACGAGATGGCGCGCATCCCATTCGACTGTGACGGGGAGAGTTGACACCGCATGTGAAGGTGAGAAGATCCACGTCATGAACGCTCCCTCTCCTCTCCAGGTGGCTGTCGTCATGGGCGGCCCAAGCGATGAACACCCCATCTCGCTCAAAAGC
>CAVOCR010000504.1:0-2713 GCA_963694245.1 Myxococcota bacterium | reverse complement strand
GGGCCCCGCGAGACCGGGGAGGCCCCACGGCCCGATGGGGATACGTCAATGACAAGGCGCTGGTCTGCGAGGACCCGGCTGCGACGCCGCCGGTGTGCGCCGGCACGCTCTTTGCCGCCAAGGCTCCGGGAACCAGTCTGCTCGGAGTGCCCGCGCTCGCGATCATTCAGGCGCTGGGAGGCGAGGAGCTCTCGCTCCGAACGCTCACCCGCGCACTGCGACTCCTCTGCGTGACCCTCCCGACGCTTCTCTTCGCCTTCTTTTTCGCCCGCTTCCTCAGTCACCACATTCGACGACCCGAAATCGTCTGCATGATCCTCGTGGCCTGGGGCATCGGAAGCATGGGGTTCACCTACGGCCAGCTCTTCGCCGGACATCAGCTCACGGCGCTCGCGCTCTTTACCGCCTTCATGAGCTGGGACGCGGGAAGACGGCGAACCGGCGCCGCCCAGAGACGCGCAGATCTCCTCTTTGGAGCGGCACTCGCGGCCGCCGTCGCGTTCGAATACCCGGCCCTCTTTCCCGCCATCGTGCTCGCGCTGGGATTCCTTGGGGGAGGCCCCGGATGGAGGCGGACGTGCGCAGTTGGATGGGGAGCGCTCCCAGCCGTGGCGGGGGTCTCGCTCTTTCACACGCGCGCCTTTGGCTCCCCCTGGCACACTCCGTACTCATGGCTCGAGAACCCCGGCTTCGTACGCGACATCGCCCCCGGATTCCTCGGACTCCAGATGCCGCAATGGGAGGCCTTTCATGGAAGTTTCCTCGCGCCCTTCAACGGCCTCTTCTTTTTTGCGCCCTGGATGATTCTCGTGGTGGCTGCCGCGTGGATACGCGCACGAAGCGACTGGAAAGATGCGGCCAGGCGCTCCGCGGTGACCGCCGCGCTCCTCGTGTTCGGAACCTACGCGCTCTTCATCTCCTGTCATTCGCTCTGGCGCGGGGGATGGACTCTCGGTCCCCGGTACATCGCGGGATGCGTCCCCTTTGCAGGATTTGCCATCGGCGTCACCCTCGACCAATGGGCCGATCGGGGCTCACGCAGGATGCTTCCCCTGCTCGCCGGACTCGTCTCGGCATCGGTGATCATCACAGGCCTCTGCTCCCTCGTCAGTCAGGGATTCCCCTTCGAGTTCTACAATCCCTTCGTGGAGCTGGCCCTGCCCCTCTTCCTGGAGGGACATGTCGCGGAAAATGTCGGCAACCTCCTGGGACTCACCGGGATCCTCAGCCTCTCACCGCTCCTGATGGTCGTGGGGATGACCCTCGTGGGGCTCATCACCTCCAGCGGCGGCGAGGACCGGGGATGGACACGCGCCGTGCGAATCACCACGGCGATCGGCGTCATGGTCGCCACCCTCTGGGTCATCACCGGCGTCGAGGAGCCCTACAACGAGCGCAAACACTCCCGTGCGCAATGGCTCCGCTCCCACTGGGTCCCCGAAGGACAGTCGCCCCACAGCGCCCGAAGAACCGAGCTGAATGCCCTCCGCGGCCAGACCGACCTCCCAGCATCCGAATGGCTGGAGCTGGGGCACCTCGAAGCGCTGGCTGGCAATCGGGCCACGGCGCTCGCACGCTACCGCGCAGCAATGGAGGAGTCCATCGAGCGCCCATCTGGTCGTTGACGCCAGGCGGCCCGAGACCTATTCTCCGCCACCGGTCGTTTTGAACTGGATTGGAAGGAGGCCGCTCATGGGTGATCAATTGAACAAAGTCGTGCTGGCATATTCCGGCGGCCTGGATACTTCCGTGATGCTCCATTGGTTGAAGGCCAAATACGACTGCGAGGTCATTTGCGTCACTGCGGACGTCGGCCAGGCCGAGGAACTCGACGGGCTCGAAGAAAAAGCGCTCAAGAGTGGAGCCAGCAGCTTCCACATCGCACGCCTCGCGGATGAGTTCGCGGAAGACTTCGTGTATCCCGCAATCCAGGCCAACGCCCACTACGAGAACTACTACCTCCTGGGCACCTCCCTCGCCCGGCCGCCGATTTTCAAGGCCATGGTCGACATCGCGAACCAGGAAGGAGCCGACGCCATCGCGCATGGAGCGACCGGCAAGGGAAACGACCAGGTCCGTTTCGAACTCACGGCCTACGCATTGAACCCCGACATCAAGATTGTCGCCCCGTGGCGGGAATGGGAGTTCAAGGGGCGCGAAGACCTCCTCGCCTACTGCGCCGAGCACAACATCCACACGACCTCGTCGGCCGAGAAGCCCTATTCCATGGATCGAAACCTGATGCACATCTCCTACGAGGGAGGCATCCTGGAAGACCCCTGGGCAGCCCCCCCCAAAGAGATGTTTCTGACGACGACGGACCCCATGGACGCGCCCGACACTCCCACGGAACTGGAGATCGGTTTCGAATCGGGGAATGCGACCACCCTGGACGGCAAACGCCTCACGGCGCGAGAGATGATCGAGAGCCTGAATCAGATCGGAGGAGCGCATGGCGTGGGTCGGGTCGACATCGTGGAAAACCGCTATGTCGGCATCAAGAGCCGCGGCGTCTACGAGACCCCCGGAGTGACGATTCTCCACGCAGCGCACCACGCGATTGAATCCCTGACACTGGACCGGGAGACCCTCCGCCTTCGAGACTCCCTCGTTCCGAAGTTCTCGGAGCTGGTCTACAACGGCTACTGGTACTCCCCGGAGATGGAGCACCTTCTGCGCTTCATGGCCGACATCCAGCAGGGGGTCACGGGCA
>CAVOCR010000503.1:0-2715 GCA_963694245.1 Myxococcota bacterium | reverse complement strand
ACGGAGGACTTCGAACAACGCACCGAGGACATGGCGGAACAAGTTCAGGAACACACCCGAAAGCTCACCGAAAGTCTGGAGAAGCAGGCGGAAAGCATGGAGGCTCGGGCGAAACGCATGGCGGAGAGGCTGGAAGAGCGACGCCGAAAACGAGAAGCGAACAAACCTGCGCGCAAGGAGGTACCGGTACAACGCGTCGAGGTCTTCCTCCCTGAAGAAACAGAAGCCCCTGCCAAAGAGGCACCCACCCCGAAGCCCGCGGAGACCCGGGAGCGCTACACTCTCATCCGCATCATGGAAGAAGAGATCCGGCCCATGCGCCCCGTGGAATTCGAGACCGGAAGTCACACACTGCGCCCCAGCAGCCATGCCATTCTCGACGAAGTCGCGGCAGCGGTTCAAGAACACGAGATCACGAAGCTTCTGATCGGAGGCCACACGGATGACGTGGGAACCGAAGCGGACAACATGCGGTTGAGCCAACGGCGGGCGGACGCTGTCAGGCTCTACCTGCAGGACAAGGGCGTGACCTCGAACCTCATGGCGATCGGATTTGGAAAGACGCGGCCGGTGGTGAACGCCACCACGCCCGAGACCCGCGCCCAGAATCGGCGCGTGGAATTCCAGATCATGCAGCGAAAGATCGTCGTGGAAAAAGAGACGGGCGAACGAACGAACGCGCCCGGACGCTAGAGGCGGGGGTCCCCCGCTCGAATGATCTGGTCTCCCAGCTTCAGCCCCTCCTCCACCACCACGAGATAGATGAGATCTGCGCCTTCCTGCGCCGTGAAGAAATGAGACTCCCCGGCCGCGCCAACGGCCAGTTCTCCGGCCTTGTACACCGTTCCATCCTCATCCTGGTACCCGCCCTGGAGAATCAGGACCCGCTCTTCGCCCAGATGGGTGTGCGGGGGAAACACGGTCCCAGGCTCCAATCGAATGAAGCCGACAATGGCATTGGCCACCTTCGGCCCGCCTTCCAGATGAAAGAGTTGAATCCAGTCCAGGGGGCCTGGCTCCCAGTTTCCGGCCTGGTCAATCGCCCGCAGCAGACCCCGCGCATGGCTGACTGCGACATCCATCAGAGATGCGACGCGATCCGCATGCTCCGCAAAACGCTCCGTCGAAGCGACCGACTTCATCAGCCTCTGAAAGAGTTCAGGAGAGGGCTGCTCTGGTTCCAGGGCAAATCCGATCTCCGGGACCAGAATGTCTTCATCCCCCATCATGTTCCTTCTCCCACGGCCTCACCCAGGATGTCGCGCAATTTCAATTTGGCCGCCGACACCCGTGATTTCACGGTCCCGACAGGAATCCCGATGCGCTCGGCGACCGCCGTCGCCGACAATCCCTCGAAATAGGCGAGAAGAATCACCTCACGTGTCTCATCGGAGAGCTCCATCACGGCTTTTCGCACCAGATCACGCTCGTGATGAAGCGCGGGGTCGTCATCGGAGCGAAGACTCCGCCACTCGGGGAATCCCACATCCAGCGATACGCTCCTGCTGAGGCGAGCGGATCGCACGCGATCGAGACTGCGACTCCGCATCCGAAGCGTCAACCAGGTGCGAACGGTTCCGCGCGAGGGGTCATAATCCCCGGCTTTCCGCCACGCCTCGAGGAACACATCGTGCAAGAGGTCTTCCGCTTCCCTGCGGTTGCGGAGAATCTTCATCGCGATGGCGAGCATCCAGCCCGAGTACCTTTCATAGAGCGGATGGAGAGCAGACTGGTCCCCATTGGCCATGGCCATCACCAGGCTCGCATCTTCATGCTGAACAGCAGGATCCAATGAACCTCCGAGGGAACGCTTTTTCCAACGTATCAGAGTCGAGGGCCTCCAGCCAAAACTCCTCAAAAGCAGCATGATCATTGTGTTCGACCTGTCCTTTGCACTCGTCCCCCCACACCTCTTTCATCGTACGAGCGAGGACGCCAAAAGGATCATCGGAGGATCGAGGGGGCTGAGAAGACCGCTCCAATCCTGTTGTCTCTCCTTTGGACCTTCAGGTACCCTGCTTTCCATCCACACGGGAGAAACCCTTGCCGCATGTCCTGTCCCTCGCGATCATCCTCACCCTTCTCCTCACGGGATGCTCCGAGGACCTGTCGTCGAACGCGACCACTGAAGACGCCCAGATCTCGGGATCCGACGCCTCCCCTCTGCTCGAGGAGGGCGACGGGGACTGGAACAAGGACGGCGCCTCCACACCCACCGACATCCTCCGAGAAGAACAGAACCGAGGAGACACGAACGCGAATGCCGACGAGGACTCCACAACTCCACAAGCTGATTCCAGCCTCAGTCCCCCCGACAGCGAAAACATCGAGGAAGTGGACGACGCCGAGACCACTGAGGATATAGAGACCGGAGAGGAGACCTCGGAGGTCGCTGAATTCCTGACCCTCGGAGAACCCATCGACGCCTCCCCGCTCGAATGGGTCTGGGTTCCCTTCCCCGAGACAAACTGTGGGGATGGCTCCCCCACAGGACTCGGAATCAACCTGAGTCCGGGCGCGACACGAGCCCTGATCTATCTGGAGGGCGGGGGCGCATGCTGGGATTGGAACACCTGCTTTGGTCTCATCCCCACCTCCTTTCACCTCAGCGGATACGATGAGGCTTCATTCAACGGACTCTTGACCCAGGTCTATCTCAACACCCTCCTCTTCAACCGAGAGGAGCCCAAGAACCCGCTCAGCGACGCCCACCTG
>CAVOCR010000502.1:0-2720 GCA_963694245.1 Myxococcota bacterium | reverse complement strand
ATCTCGTAGATCTGCAAGGTGTCACTACCAATGTTCTGGAGGGTGACGGGGAGGGTGGGATCTTCTTCCTCACCCACGCTTCCGAAGTCGAGTTCCGGCGGAATCACCTTGATGCGGGCGTTTCCTTCGGCGGTCTCGAAGATGATCTGCTTGGTCGGAGAGATGTCAGCATTGGACTTCACCGTGACGGTCGCAACGCGCGGCGTCGAGGTCTCCGGTCGATGGAAGATCACGTTGATCTGGACCGCGCTGTAGGGAAGGCCGTTGCTCCCGATGGCGATGGCCTCATCGAGATTGGCGACATCATCCTTGGTCCATGTCGTGTTGCAGCCGTCTGCGTTGCATCCCACGATGCTCTCGAGTCGATAGGCGGGGATGCCTTCGAGTTCATCCTGAGACATCTGGCTCGCGGGATAGTCGAAGGTGATCTGACTGATGATCAGATCCTTTCCACCGGTATTCTGGAGAGTGGACGTGTAGGTCGTCTCCTGTCCCACGGGAACGGCCTGGTTGACCGTGATGTTGTCGGGCGACGCTTCGATGTAGGCGAAGGCCGTGGTCTCGTTTCCCACATCCCCGAACTCGTCGGGGGTGATGAAACCATCCCCGTTCGTGTCCAGGGTGCTGAAACTTCCGACAGCCGTTGGGCTGGCGTTCCATTCCGACTCGGAGATCTTTCCATCTCCGTTGGCGTCGATTTCGTCAAACGGTTCTTCCGCACATCCGGCAACAGCCAGGCTCATGGCCAGTGTCGCGATCACGAGGAACACACGTCCCTGTGAAGCGCACTGGGCGGCTTCCATCCACTTCATTTCATCACCTCTCATGGGGGACCGGAGGTTGGTACAATTTGCGGTGACGCGGGGACCCACGCGCCACTTGGCAACGGCGGTAATCTACCCGTGGGGCTCTCCCAACGTCAAGAAGGGTTTGCGTCTTGGTTGCAATCAAAGGGTAACTGCACTCCTTGCTCACCCTTCCGATCCCTTCGTGCACGGGTGCCCGGCTACGAACTGAACCCGGCCTCCTTCGGGGCGGTTCCTGCCCCATGACCCGCAAGTGTCCAGCTTTCCACGGGCCGTCCTGCGTGGATTCGGAAGGCGCCGGCGTTGCGCCATCCCCAGACGATCTGCTAGCCTCTGCTCGATTTTTCAACACCTGCTGTCGGACGGCGACGCAAGGTGAAGAAACCCGTGAAGGAGCCCGCATGGCATCTCGTTTCCATTTCTTCGTTGTTTCTCTGTTCAGCCTCGCGTTGGCGACCACTCTCGGATGTGGCGCCGACTTCTCCACGCAGAATCCAGCACAACTCTCGATTCAGTACGGTGAGCCGAACGGTTCGACTTCCCCCTTCACGGCGGGCGATTCGATTCTCATCGCGTCTCCCTCGGAGTTGGAGAAGGTCGCGTTTCTGGATCTGGATTTGAACAACGTTGGCGGCGAGCAGATGCAGATCCTCAACGCCTACATCGCGGCGGGATCGAATTCCTATGTTTCGCTGGAATGGGCGGAGAATGCGGAGTCTGACGCCAATGGAGTCAAGAAGTACACGTCGGGAGATGCGGTTCTGCATTGCCAACCTGATCAGGCGAGTTCCTCGACTGTCACTCTTCCGACCCCGGCCGTGAACGTGGCGGCGAATTGCGTGTTTCCATTGGCTCTGGCGGGAGAGGACTCCACGGGAATTGGTGGTTCTCGAAAAATGCGGCTGCGATATGCTTTCGACGCCTTGCAGAACGAGCCCGACGAGAGCCCGGTTCGCCTGGTCATCCATGTGGATTCGGATTCCAGCAATTTGACGTTGGGAGGAGTGCTTCAGTTGGACATCAACGTGGAAGCATGTGGCGCGGAAATCGTGCTCTCCGCGAGCGCCATTCAATTTACAGCGGCGAATCCGAACATCCCGGAGAAGCAGGAACTCTGCGTGTACAACGAGGGCTGCGCCGATCTGACGATCACGAACATCTACGTCAAGAACCCGTCGGCCGGCGATGTGTTCAAGGTGGAGGCCCAGTCCGATGAGCCGGTCATCGGTGCGGTCATTTCTCCTCAAGCGGAGAACCCCGACAACCCCGACAAGCTGTGTGTCGACGTGGTCTATGCTCCATTCCTCGCGCAAGCCGGCGACAATGTCGAAGCGAACTTTGTGGTCATCGAAGCGGCGGGTGTGTCGAAGACGGTTCCGCTCAGCAAGGGAGACTGCCAGTTCGCGTACGACATCACGCACAGTGATCTCGAGGAATCGGGCGCGGACTATCTGGATTTCAGCGGAATCTCGCATCCCGACGAGGCCGTGAAGATCATCACCGTGATGAATCTTTCCTCGTGCCCCATCACCTTGAACTCGATGGAGTTTGGTTCCACCTCGGACATGGTGACTCTCGGTGGCGCATTCTGGGCAGAGGTGTTCAAGGACGGTGTCTCCCAGGGGACCTATGGATTTCCTGGAGGACAATCTCTGAGCAAGGTCGTGCTGCCCAACGTGGACTTCAGCATGGACATCCACATTCATTATCAGCCCCCGGCGGATGTCTCGGTGGACCCCTCGAAGGTTGTGCTTCACATGATCACGGGGAGTGGGATCGCCTTCGACTGGGAGCGGCTGATTCAGGCGGGAGACAAGAAGGCCAATCTGAGCATTGGACCGGCGCAGACTGCCGGTGAGAATCAGGCGTTGTTCTGGTTCGCCAGCGAGGAGGGCGTGGAGAAGATCAAGACGC
>CAVOCR010000501.1:0-2735 GCA_963694245.1 Myxococcota bacterium | reverse complement strand
TTCTGCACAAAGGAGCTTCCGCGCTGGAATTCCATCAGCATCAGCGGCTACCACATTCGCGAAGCAGGAGCGACGGCTGCGCAGGAGCTGGCTTTCACGCTCGCGGATGGAATCGGCTACGTGCAAGCGGGTCTGGAAGCCGGTCTGGACGTGGATGACTTTGCGCCCCGGCTCAGCTTCTTCTTCGACACGCACAACGACTTCTTTGAGGAGATCGCAAAGCTTCGCGCTGCCCGCCGCATCTGGGCGCGAACGATGAAAGAGCGCTTTGGCGCGAAGAACCCCAAGTCCTGGATGCTCCGAACCCATTGCCAGACAGCCGGAGTCAGTCTCACGGCCCAGCAGCCTTACAACAACGTGGTTCGCACGACCCTTCAAGCCCTCTCTGCAGTCCTCGGGGGCACTCAGAGCCTCCACACCAACTCCCTGGACGAGACGTACGCGCTCCCGACCGAGGGCGCGGTGAAAATTGCACTTCGAACGCAGCAGATCATCGCGGACGAAAGTGGAGTGGCGAACGTGGTGGACCCCCTTGCCGGGAGCTACTTCGTCGAATCCCTCACGGATCAGATGGAAGAAGAGGCGATGACCTACATCCGAAAGGTCGATGAGATGGGAGGCATCGTCACCGCGGTCGAGCAGGGATACCCCCAGCGAGAGATCGCAGACAGTGCATTCCAGGATCAGCTGCAGGTGGAGACCCGGGAACGGGTCATCGTCGGCGTCAACAAGTACGTGGACACGGAAGACAACCACACCATCCCCACGCTGCATATCGACGACACCATCGAGCAGAGCCAGGTCGAGAGAATCCGCGAGTTCAAGGCAAACCGTGATGAGGAAGCCGCGACGACGACTCTTCAAATCGTCCGCGAGGCGTGCTCCAACGGAGACAATTTGAGCTACGCCATTCTCGACGCGGTGAAGGCGGGGTCGACGGTCGGCGAGATCTGCGATGTCTTCCGAGACGAGTTTGGGGTCTATCGGGATCCCGCATTTCTCTAGGGCGCTTGACAACATTCGGAGAGCGGGCAACAGTGCCAACCGATTTCCGCCGGGGAGTAGCGCAGGCTGGTAGCGCATCTGCTTTGGGAGCAGAGGGTCGCAGGTTCAAATCCTGTCTCCCCGACCACATTCACTCAGGAGCCGCCATGCAATTCGAGCTCGAAGAGAGCCTGATCGCGGCCTACTCCGAGGGGCGCGTCAGCGAGCTTCAGGAAGCGCTCCACGATTTGAACCGGAATCCCGACCTCACACCGGTCTTGCCCATCGAGGGGGATTTCGTCTGCCGACTGACAGACCTCGGTCCGTCCGGCGTCACCCTCGCTCTGTGCAGCCCCACAGCGGAGACCCCACGCCTCGCGCAGTACCGTGTGCTCTGGTCTTCGCTGCGAAGGTTGCTGAAAGACTACTCGGAGGTCATCGCCAACATCGTGAACACGGGGATGAACGCCGGTGGAAGCCGTTTTGAGGCGATGGATTACGGCAAGAAGGTCGTCCACGACGAGGCCGGAGAAGAAATTCAGGAGCTCCTCGAAGAAACCATGATTCTCGATCTCGCGACGGCCCGGAGACTCTTCACGCTCCTCTTCCTCCTGAAGACCAAATTGCCGTTGGATCTGGTGCAGTTCCACCGCCGTCATCTCTAGACGCACGGAGCCCTCAGGGACATCCCGGAGCCCCCGTGGGCCCTCCGCCAAGCGGATCCACACAGGGAATGCATTGTTCGCCCTTGTCGCATGAGCCCTTTCCCAGCAGAAAGTCCATCGGTACCTGAATGCATTCGGCGAGGCAGACTCCCGTGTATTCAATGCCCAGCAGGAGGGTCAGCAGCGGCCCGCTCTCGCAGGCGTTCGGCTGAAACAGCGGGTCCAGGAGATCCGTCGGAGTACACAACTGCTCTTCCGAGCATCCCTTGGATTTCAAGTTCTCCTGAAATGCGGCAGGAATGAGCTCCGTCGGCAGGCATGCCCCCTGCTCCCCACAACAGGTGTCGTACACGACCGCATCCTGTTCACAGGTCTTCCCGTCTTCCATTCCCAGATCGCACCCGATCCCGCAGAAGCCGAGGTCCTCCCCCGTAAAGGGATCACAACAGGGAATGCACCGCTCACTCGACTTGCAGGTGGCCTGTGGAGCGAGATCGGCCTGCACCGCGACATCGGGAAGGCACGTCGAGAGACACCTCCCTTCGATTCCGCCTGGAAGGCTGCAGACATCATCGGTGAAGAACCCCGCCGTTTCGATGTACTTGTCTGGGATGCAATGCCCTGATCCCCCATCACAGACATCCAGTTTATCCATGAAGCCCGGAGGAACGAGCGCGTTCGGAACACAGCGCGCTCCTTCGCAACACACCGGAAAACCGCTCAAATCCACCACAGGCTCCAGAGGCGGATTCTCGCAACTCAGCTCCGAGGACGGCGCCGCTGGGCATGCGCTGACAAAGTCATCACAGCAGGTCCCGGTCGTTTCGCATCCAGCGACACAGCTGCATCCCGATGCCGTCATGCCACCACACGCTCCCACGCAGCTCGCCTCAGCCCCCACGAGCGCGTCTCCGCATCCAAGAGGGAGCACGCCACATCCGCCCGTGTCCTCTCCCGTGAACGGATCCACGCAAGGACTGCAGCGCTCATCTGCTTCACAGACATCCTGCGGCAGCAGCGCGGCGAATTCACCGACCTTCGGGATGCAGGTGGACAGGCAACTGCCCGCGGATCCCCCGATGGACG
>CAVOCR010000500.1:0-2737 GCA_963694245.1 Myxococcota bacterium | reverse complement strand
CTTGAGTCCACCTATGTGTGCACGGCGCCTCTCGACGGAAGCATGTCCACCCGTTGGGATGAGGCGTGGGTTCGCCGGAAGCTGTCGCATGTGCTCTGGGTTCCCATTCAAGGCTCCCGCGGCATTCCTCCCGGAGATCGTCGGGTGGGCACTCCTTTTCTCTGGCAGCCCAGCGCGGAGGAGGAGGCGCTTCTGCAGGACGACTGGGAGGCCTTTCGGGAGTTGATTCTTCTGGGAGAGCTCTGGCAGATCGACGCCCATCTGGGCGAAGCCTTGCAGATGCGTCCCAAGGGGGCGGACTCGAAGTCACGCACCTGGGCCATCGACGACGAGGGTCGTTGGGTTCAGTCGATGCCGATGGGGTTTTATCTGCGGACGTCGTTCACGGGGAAATTGCTCGGAACGGTGCAGACGGCGGACTCCCAGGAGACGTCCTAGATCGCCATGATCTCGGCTTCTTTGGTCTTGATCAGCTCGTCGATGTCACGAACCTTCTGATCCGTTGTATCCTGAACGCGTTTCAGCTCTCGCTTCACGTCGTCTTCCGAGGAGCCATCGATCGCCTTGAGCAGCTCGTTGGCGTCGCGTCGCACGTTGCGAATGGAGATCTTTCCATCTTCGCCTCGCGAACGCACCTGCTTGCAGATATCGATCCGGCGCTCCTGGCTGAGCGGTGGAATCGGAAGTCGAATCAACTCGCCATCATTGCTCGGAGTGATGCCGAGATCCGAATTCACGATCGCACGCTCGATGTCGATCAGGAGGTTCTTCTCCCAGGGCTTGATCGTGATGAGGCGGGGATCGGCGACGGCCAGGGCAGCGACCTGATTCAAGGGCGTCATCGTTCCGTAATAGCTGATTCGAACAGCATCCAGCATGTTGAGGTTTGCGCGACCCGTTCGGGTCTTCTGAAGGTCCCGGTCAAGAGCCTCCATGACGCCCGCCATGCTCTGCTTCATTTCTTCCATGATTTCATCAAACATGTTGTCTCCGTCCTATGTCGGGTCGCTTTCCACGATTGTGCCGATTCGATTTCCTCGGACAGCACGTCCCACGTTTCCCCACTCTGTCAGATTGAATACCAGGATCGGCATGTTGTTGTCCATGCACAGTGAGGTGGCCGTGGAATCCATCACCTTGATCTGGCGCTGGAGCACTTCGAGATGGGTCAGGCGGTCAAATCGGACGGCATCGGGATGTTTTTCCGGGTCCTTGTCGTAGACGCCATCCACCTTCGTCGCCTTCATGATGATGTCGGCGTTGATTTCGTTGGCTCGAAGGGCGGCGGCCGTGTCCGTGGTGAAGAAGGGGTTTCCGGTCCCCGCCCCGAAGATCACGACCCGTCCTTTCTCCAGATGTCGGATCGCCCGGCGTCGGATGTAGGGTTCCGCGATCTCCTGCATTTCAATCGCGGTCTGGACCCGAGTGTGAACTCCAACCTTTTCAAACGCATCCTGCAATGCGATGGAGTTCATCACGGTCGCGAGCATTCCCATGTAGTCTGCGCTGGATCGATCCATGCCGAGAGCGCTGGCAGCCATGCCACGGAAGATGTTGCCTCCCCCGATGACGACGGCGACCTCCACTCCGAGCTCACGACAATCCTTCACTTCGTTGGCGATGTGCTCAAGGGTGGGAGGGTGGACACCGAACCCATCCGGTCCCGCGAGGGCTTCACCGGAGACCTTGAGGAGGATCCGCTTGTAATGAGCCATGCTCGTCTCCCGTGAAATGGACAAAAAAAAGGGGCGCCGAAGCGCCCCTGATTGACTGGCCTATTGCATGGCCTCGGCGACTTCCGCCGCGAAATCCTCGGTCTTCTTTTCGAGCCCATCTCCGAGGCCGAAACGAACGAAGCGTCGAATCTTCACGTTCTCGCCCGTGGTGGTGACCATCTCCGTGACGACCTGTCGCACGCTCTTGTCCGAGTCCTTCACGAAACTCTGGTC
This sequence comes from Myxococcota bacterium, assembly GCA_963694245.1. Taxonomy (GTDB): domain Bacteria; phylum Myxococcota_A; class UBA9042; order JABWCM01; family JABWCM01; genus CAVOCR01. The sequence goes on along the minus strand of CAVOCR010000500.1, from coordinate 788 downwards.
GAGCAGGCAGATGTCGGTGTGCCACTTCTTGATCTTTCCATCGACGATCTTCTCGATGATGTTGTCCGGCTTGCCGGACTCCTTCATCTGAGCTGCGTAGATTTCGCGTTGCTTCGCGATCTCGTTGGCAGGAATCTCGCTTTCGTCCAGGTACGTCGGGCTCAACGCTGCGATATGCATCGACAGGTCCCGAACGAACTGCTGGAATTGATCGGTCTTGGCGACAAAGTCGGTTTCGCAGTTGACCTCGGCGAGCACCCCGATTTTTCCGCCCATGTGGATGTAGGAACCCACAACGCCTTCCGCTGCGATGCGAACGGCGCGTTTCTCCGCGGTCACGATGCTCTTCTTCTGAAGGAACTCGACGGCGTCGTCAAAGTTCCCACTCGTCTCTTTCAGGGCCTTGGAGCAATCCATCATGCCTGCGCCAGTCATGTCCCGAAGCTTCTTGGCCATCTGTGCTGGGCTCATTTCGCTCATCACACTCTCCTTTCTACTTCTCTCGTAGGGTTGGATGAAGGAGACTCTCAGGATTTCGAGGGAGTCTCTTCCGCAGGTGCTTCTTCCGCAGGAGCGGCTTCGGCAGGTGCTTCTTCCACCGGAGCGGCTTCCGCAGGTGCTTCTTCCGCAGGAGCGGCTTCGGCAGGTGCTTCTTCCGCAGGAGCGGCGGCTTCGGCAGGAGCGGCTTCGGCAGGAGCGGCTTCGGCAGGTGCTTCTTCCGCAGCGGAGGCTTCGACCTCGTCTGGGCCCTTGGCCGAAGGCTTGCGCACGACCTCTGGAGCCACATC
>CAVOCR010000499.1:0-2746 GCA_963694245.1 Myxococcota bacterium | reverse complement strand
CATCAAAAAAGGTCACATGCAGCTTCCCATCACCCGAACGGCCGGGAGCGAAACTGGCGAGGAGAACCCCCAGGGCGAGAACAGCCATGCGCCGAGTCCCCGGCGCCCAAAGCAGCAGGACGCTTCCAGCGCAAGCCACGGTCCACACAAGAGAAGGACGAGGAACCCGAACGTGAGAGGCGAGGGGAGCCAGCATCTCCAATGCCTGGAGAAGCACGTTTCCCAGAGCCTGGATTCCCGTCATGCACATCTCAACAGAACCCGGGATCGCCAGCGCGAGACCGGCGAGGAAAAGGGATGCCGGCACCACGAGAAATGACACCAGGGGGACGACGATCACGTTGATGCCGACTGCGCCCCAGGTCACCACACCAAACACATGGGCCACGATCGGAGCCGTCACGGCCCAGGCCACAAAGGATCCCCGAAGGATCCGAAAAGAAGTGCCCTTTCGTTCTCCCTCCCCACCCGTTCCCGCAATCAAACCGGCAACGGCCGTGAAGCTGAGCCAGAATCCAGGAGACAGGACAGAAAACGGATCCATGGACACCACCAGGAGCGCTGCAAGCGCCAGGGCGGATGGACCATCCAGGGAACGCCCCCATACGCGGGCTCCGAGTCCGACGACCACCATGATCAAAGCCCGCGTGGTCGCAATCCCAAATCCCACAAACCCGGCATGCACACAGGCCATGCCGGCCGCACACACCGACGCGGTACGACCGGCCAGTCCCCGTTCAGCGAGAGGCGGCATCCACAGCAGAATCCCCTGAATCAGCCAGAACACCGCCGCAGCGCCCGCAGTCAAATGCAGCCCCGAGACGGAAAGCACGTGAGCGGTTCCCGTCTCCTGAAAGAGACTCCGCGTCCGAAGAGAAACGCCTCCGCCATCCCCGAGAAGAAGCGCCTCTGCGAGCCCCCCGCTCTCGGGCTGCATGTGAGCGCGAATCATCCGTCTCAATTGCGCCCGAAAGCGACCCAGCCCTTCCGGAAACACGTGGCAGTCCACCTTCACGAGAGTCTCCTGTGAAGCCGTCGCCGGGGAGACGTTCCTGCGTCGATGCCCTCCGGGATTGGACGGCACATGCGAACTCCCCCACCGTACCCGTCCCCGCACTTCGGTCCCCGTGGACCAATCCGGAGGGTCCCCGACCCCACGCAACTCCACTGGACGAACCGCGGCGCCCTCGTCCTCCGGGCTCTTGCCCAGCGCTCGAACCTTCCAACCCCAATGCGTCGCCCGCGGGACATCCACGGTCTGTGCCACAATCTGTCCCGCGCCCTCTGGGAGCTTCTCGCTCCCGGAACCGGGCATCGCCAGAACAGCGAAGACAGTGGCGATTCCCGCAGCAGGCCATGCCCATCCCCAATGCCTCGGAGACCCGCAGGTCAGAACCACAGCGCCGAGCAACATCCCCGCCACGAGGAGCGGGGAGGACTCGAACAGAAGCCCCCCGAGCGTCCCGAGGGTCCAACCCAGCCCGCAGGGGACCAGTGGCCTGTGTTTCGACGTCCATCCCATGGTTGATCCCTCGAACTTTCATTCGGGCCCCGTGCGACGAATTGTGCGAAAAATCTCCACGCGTGAAAAAAAACCTCAAGTCTCTGTAAAGACCCGCCGATGAGGTGTGCACAGGGCCATCAACCAACCCGGGAACCGTCTTTCACATGAGAAGCTCATCCATTGCCATTCTCAACGAAGACGCTCAGCGTCATCCGACCACCGATCAGCCACGTGTCTACATCGTGGATGACCAACGGGCTCCCCGAGTGGCCGCCAGCAGCACATTGAAGGTGGCGCATTGCATTGTCCGAACCTTTGAATCAGGAGACGAGCTTCTCGAGGGAATCGAAGAAGACGAGCTCCCCGATCTCATCCTCGCCGACATCCGCATGCCGGGGATCGACGGTTTCGGACTCTGCCGTGAGTTGAAAAACCTCGCGCGGACCGCTCACGTCCCCATCATTCTCATGAGTGGGACCCCGGTACCGGAGGTGCGCGTGGAAGGCTTTGAAGCCGGCGCCGATGACTTCATCCAAAAACCGTTCTTTCCGGATGAACTGCAAGCCCGGGTCCGAACACTCCTCAACGCCAAGAAGGCCCGGGAACAACTCAGTCATCGAAACCGCTCCCTGGAAGTCCTCGTGGACCAGCGAACCCGCGAACTCGAAATCGCCAATCGCCATCTCCACGACCGATTCACAGCACTTCAGCAAGCGAATCATCGGCTCGAATCGCTCCAGGAGGAGTTGGAGCGGGTGAACATCGGTCTCGTGACGGCGCTGGAGAAGGCCAACCTCTTGAACGACGAGGACACGGGCCTCCATATTTTGAGGGTCTGCCTCTACTCCGAACAGCTCGCAGAGGGAATCGGGATGGACGAGGAGTTCTGCCGCCGCATCCGCCTCTACGCCTCCCTGCACGATGTCGGCAAGGTGGGAATCGCCGATGCCATCTTGAAGAAACCCGGGAAGTTCACCCCCGAGGAATATGAGGAGATGAAGAGCCACACGGAGATCGGCTACGAACTCCTCCGAACCGCCGGCCTCGACGTCATCGCTCAAAACGTGGCGCGCCATCATCACGAGCGCTGGGATGGAGCCGGCTATCCCATGGGGCTTGCAGCGGATCAGATCCCCATGGAAGCCCGAATCGTCGCGCTCGCAGACGTCTGGGATGCCTTGACTCAGAAGCGGTGCTACAAGGAGGCGTTTCCGGAACAGAAGGCGCTGGAGATCCTCCGGG
>CAVOCR010000498.1:0-2765 GCA_963694245.1 Myxococcota bacterium | reverse complement strand
GGAATTCGTATTTGGCCAGGTCGGTGTTGAAGTTGCAGAAATTCAAGGCGTTGAGGTTGGCCTCACACGTTGCGAAGGTGTTCGCTGCCCCCGTCTCCGTGAGGGTGACAAAGGGCTCTCCCGGGACCAGCGTGACCTCCACGTCGTTGGGGATCACGGAGATGGAGGCCTGGGAGTCTCCGGTGGACTGAACCTCCTTGCTGGCATTGCACGGGTCGAACAACTCGAGAGAGCACGTCAGCACGTCCCCCGGATCTGCGATCTGGTTCGCCACAACTCCCGGTGCATCGCATGTCCCGAGCGAGAGCGTCGCGTGCCCATTGTCCTCGGGATCCTGGATCAACTGCTGTTTGTCGTTGAGCTCATTTCCGTTGAGGAACCAGCGGACCAGCAGTTCATCCACGTCCTGGAGGTCGGGATCCGTGAGCTGTCCCCATCCACAGCGGATGGTGTCGATGGGGCGCGCTTCGACCCCGGAGAAATCGTTCCCGATTTGCAGGACATCCATGGAGATCTGGGTGGTGTTCGGAGGCGTGTTCTGAGGTTGCAGCGGGAGCGCGAGACTGGATAGAACGGTGGTCTCCGGCTGATCCGCAGCGCTCGCGTGGACCGCGCACGAGACGAAATCGCCGCATCCCACCGTTTCCACAGGATAGGTAAAGATCGAGAAGCCGGGTTGACTGCTGTTCAGTGGAGCATCGAATCCTGCGACGGGCTCCTTGAGCACACCCGCCGCGTCCGTCACATGAAACTGCCAGGTGACATCAAGCGCGGCGTCTGTGTTGTCGCAGTCCAGCGGGGCCTCAGCCACCTCGCAGCGGAACTCGCCCAGGGGGCCTCCGCTCTCGTTGCTTTGCCCCGGGGTGATGGAGGGGGTGGGGGCGAGAATGGGGCTGGGATGGATGAAGAAGGCATCTTTGCCGCTGAGGCCACTCGTGGGCCCGCAGCTGTCGGGGTTGGTCACATCGCAGAGCTGTACCGAGCAACAGATGTGCTCATTGGTTGGCAACTGGATGGCGGAACCCGGAACGTTCGCATGGGGCGAATCCACTGGCCCCGATGTGAGCTGGGTGATGGGCACTCCAGCGTCATCGTCGGGATCGCAGGTGTACCATTCGTACCGTTTCAAGGCCTGGTTCCCACTGTCCGGGTCCAGCACCTGTCCACTGAGTCCGCACTCCAGAATCTGCCAGGCGAAGGCATTCTGGTCTTGTGCGACCTGTGCGGCTCCCGCGGCGAGGTCGGCGCAGAGTGGGTTGGGCTGTGGGAGACCGGCGTCCTCGATTTCGGCGGGGTTCAGCTTCTTGAGGAAGGCCTGAGCCCCGGGGGAGCTTCCGGGCGGGATGGTCTGAAGCGTGACGCATGTTTCATTCGTCACCATCTTGTCGGGGGTCGTCGACTGGTTGAAGAGTTCGTCTTCGAGGATGCGAGTGGCACAACAGACCTCGGGGGTCGCGCTGGTTCCGGTTTGAAGCACGTAGTTCTGGATCGCATCGAGGTGGTCGAAGGGCGTGAGTCGCGCCTCGGTGTTCAGCCACGGTTTCTGGGAGCTGAGGTTGGCGGTCGGAGAGAATGGGTTCTTCGAGAACAGGTTGCCGAGAGGGTTCCCAACTCCCGGGAGCTTCCATTGGAGCTGGTACTCGTAGCTCTCCTGGTAGAAGGCGGTGTTGTCGAGGTCTTGAATGGCTCCACTGCAATCGCAGACGAGTTCGGTCTGTACCGTGGGGGCGACACCCAGCGGCGTCGTGATGACGCATTCACCGATGGTGGGTTCCGAGTTCTCGATGGGGTTGGACAGGGCCTGATTGTCGGGAGTCCATTCGATGAAGGTGTTGTTGTTCTCTTTCAGGGACGCAACGTATTCCGTCAGGGCGAGTTCCTCATTCCCCGGATGAATGTAGGGATAGTCTTCATTCACATCGCCCGGCGGCAGCGCCTGACCCGGAGCAAACGGGATCAATTCGCAGTGAATGCTCTGATCCTTGATGGGGGCGGAGGGACCGTTCGCGGGGGCCTCGTAGGTCGCGAGATCCAGGTCAGCATGCACTGCAGTGAAGGTCTGGCCGGGCTCGAAGCACTCGTCGCCATCCGTGGTGACCGTGTGTTCCCAGCCTGTCTGTGCGTTGAAGAAGCGCGCCTGTACGCAGATCTTCTCTCCATCCGGGTCCCGGCACGTCGCACCACAACGCAAGGAACCCTGACTGCCCCCGTCGCTGGTCATCGTGAACCCCTGGCAACGAGGCCAGGAATTGCAGATCTGAGCGAGTCCCCGCTTGTCGGGGGTGGTCAGTTCTCCGAACACCTCCTCGCCCTCACTGCTTTGAATCATTCGGGCCCGTACCGTGATCGCCTCGTCGACGTTCAAGTGGGTGCTCTCGAGGCGACAGGCATGGGTGGGACCGGGCTCCGTTCCCGCGCAGATCACACCCTCGGCGGTCGCGGTCACGATGGCCTTGTATTGCGGGAGGTCCAAGACGGTTTCGATTCCTTGACCGTTGATGACCTGGGTCGTGGACCAGGAGATGGAATACTTGGCGCCGGGCTCCACATCCGCCCCGTCGATCACGGCGCGGAGATTCTCGTCCCCGTAATGGCAGTTGCCGAGTTCCGATGACTCATCGAGGTGGTAGACGGAATCCTTGATCTCGGTCGCGGGTCCCGGGACGAGCTTGGCCACATCCACGAACACCGTGGTTTCCTGTCCGTTGAAATTGGCGCAGGGATTGATGTCCTCGAACGCCAGCCCGTTGTCGATCTGGCTGTTG
>CAVOCR010000497.1:0-2767 GCA_963694245.1 Myxococcota bacterium | reverse complement strand
AGACCCTGGAGCGCATGCGCGACGATTGAAGAGGTTTGCGACAACAACTATCGCGACCGGGGGGCCAGTGCTAGGATGATCGCACGCTCCGCGCGGAAGAGGGAAGAAACCCATGAGCGAAAAGCAGGAAGCGATTCACCGAATCGCCGACGCCATCATCAAGGGAATCCAAACGCACAAGGCCGTGGTGGTCTTCGTACGCTGTGGTGGACCCGAGACCGTTCGCGATGCCTCGAGCACCCTGAAAGCGTTTTCCTCCCACGTCGAATGGGTTGTCTGCGATCCCTCGAAAGCATCTCCCATCAAGGACATGCAGGCGCTGGCGACGAATAAGCGAACCGTGCTGCTCATTTCTCCCCTGGAAGACCAGACGCTCCAATCCCTCGAAGCGGAGCGACAGGCCTTTGACAAGGCGCAGATCCGGGCGGTCTTTCTGCTCACCACACCCGACATTCGCTCCTATGATCGCATCGCTCCGAGCTTCTGGCGGAAACGGGATTGCTTCACGGCGTGGCCGGTCAGCGAAGAAGAATCCGCCGAGGACACGGAGGCCGACCAAACGGCGACAAGCTATGAGGAAGGCGCTCGCAAGAGCATCAACCGCCGCATGGCCAACGCCTTGAAGATGCAAGCCGGCTATGGACGGGGGAAAGCCATTTTCACGGCATGCCGAGACGCCTTCCTGTCCGGAGACACCGCCGTCGCGAGTGAGCACATGGTCGCTGCGATCAACGAATTGCGCAGTGAGGGAAACCCCGAGGAAATCGCCGAGGCCTTCCAGATTCTGGGCTCGGTCGCGGAGCAGCGCGGAGACCTCCGAGCTGCCAACGACTGGTTCACTGAATCTCTGCGCGCCTGGTATGAGTCCGGTTCACCCGAGGGACTCGCCGGGGTCTACGCACGACTCGGAGCCCTCTGCTACCGCGTCGACGATCTCGACAACGCCCAGCGATATCTCGCCCAGGCACTCGAAATTGAAGAACCTCTCGCCAATCCCATCCGGCTCTGCGACGCCTACCGCCATGTTGGAATGGTCAAGGAACGTCTCGATCTCCTCGCCGATGCAGAGGAATGCTACATGCGCGCCGAAAAGATGGCGGAAGACGCGGACGACCTCGTTCGCCTCGCCAAGACCGTGCACCATCAGGCTCGGATCCAGGAATTGCGCGAACGCTGGGAAGAGGCGCGCGATCTCTACAATCGAGCGCTGACACTCAAGGAGCAGAACGGCGACATCATTGGAATGGCCGCCACCTATCACCAGCTCGGAATCGTTCATTACCGCCGGGCGGAGCACGACATCTCGGTCTCCTACCTTCAAAAGGCGATCGCCATCGAGGAAACTCACGACGATCAGAACGGGCTGGCCTCGACTCTGCTTCAACTGGGTCTGGTCGCTGAAGAGCGCTTCCTGCATGACGTGGCCTACACATCATTGTACCGCGCTCGCCCGCTCCTCCGTAAACTGCATTCTCCGCTCGTCCCTGAACTCGAGAAGCGCCTCAATCGCATCTCCAGGCTCATGACCGTCAAGGAGCAGGCACGGCTTCAAGAAGAAATCGTGGTGGATGAGGAGCGCAGAACGGGCGTCCGTCCTTCGCTGGAACGGGAAGTCATGGGCGAAGTGAAAAACGAGAAAAAATCCGCCGAGAAAAAAGCCGCTGAGAAAAAGAGCGCGGACACTTCCGAGAGAGACGACAAGAAGTCCTCGAGTCCGCAGCAATCCAGCGCTTCTGAATCGCCCCCCCCCTCGCCGCAGCCAGCGAAACCCGCCAGCGCCTCGGAACCCGAACCCGAGGGACAGGGACTCGGATTCGGCATGGGCGGCGACTTTGCCGCCGAACTGGAGGCCTTCCGAAAGAAGCGCATCGAGGGCGATTGATCCCTCCAATCCCCCCCGAACCCGTCCATCCCGGTGACTGAGCCCTGTTCCACACCAGAATCGAAATTGACACCCTTTCCCGCCCTCGGGTAGGATGGCGCCATTCGTTCATCAGCGTGGATTTCGATTCTGGAATCCGCTCACGGAGAGCATTTCATGGGCACTAGACGCCTCCTTCTTGCAGCCGGACTCCTGGTCCTCGCGGGAGCGCTTGCAACCAGCGCCTCTGCCCAGGAGCAATCTGACGCACTGGTGATCCTTCCGACCAACGGGGACAACGTCTCCGCGGAACTCCGCACGGCCCTGGATTCAGCACTGGCGGCGGAAGTCGCAAAGCGCTCGGATCTGAACGTCATTCCCACCCCGAAAGTCGACTTCATTGACCTGATGTTTGATGCGGAATGCGTCGACGCGGATCCAGAGTGTCTCGCGAACATCGGGTCCAGCCTGGGAGCGACCGAGGTGGTCTACGCCGAAGCGCGTCCGGCCAAGACAGGCGCCATGGTGCGTATTCAGAAGGTGCGCGTTTCCGACAAGAAGGAACTCGCCAAATCAACGGGAAAGGTGACAAAAGACACGGTCGGAGCCCTCGTGACGACCGCGTCGATCGCACTCATGGGTGCGATCCCCGCGCCCCCCGTGGTCCAGGCACCGGTTCCTCCGGCTCCCGCACCAGTGAAAGCGAAGACCGGCAAGAGCAAAATCGCCGTGATGTTCGACTCGTCCCCAGCCGGAGCGCGGGTCTACATCAACAAGAAGTCCGCGGGGAAAACCCCCACTCGAAAACGCATGAAGCCTGGGAAATACACGGTACGAATCGTCAAAGAGGGATACCAGGAAGAGCTTCGTGAGGTGAACGTCGCTGGACGGATGCCCGTGGATCTC
>CAVOCR010000496.1:0-2769 GCA_963694245.1 Myxococcota bacterium | reverse complement strand
GTCTGGGGAGGCCGAAGCACCCATGTGTTCGTTCAAGGAGGGAAATCCAGGGGGCTCAAACTCCCAGCAACACGGCGAAGGAGACCGATTGATGGGGATGGTGTGATGGGAGGAGATTGTTCGGGGGGCGTCAATTGGCTGGCGCAGAAAGCGTCAGCGTCAATCGTTTGACGAATCAGCGAAATTCCCCGTTTCCACGGGGTTTCGCTTGAGTTTTTCGACCAGTGTGGTGCGGTTGATCCCGAGAAGTGTCGCGGCAGCGGCGCGATTTCCCTCGGTTCTTTGGAGCGCCTGACGGATCAATTGATGCTCCATTCGTTCCAGGGCGTCGCGGAGATCGATTCCCGAGTCTGGGAGCTCCACTCCCAGCTCTCGTTGAGGAGTGGAGAGGATTCTTCCGTGGATCTTGGCGGCGATGTCTTCTTCGGAGATGTCGCCCTTCTCTTTCAGGACCAGCATCGAGTGCACGACATTCTCGAGTTCCCGAATGTTGCCGGGCCATTCGTGGCGCTCCAGCATGGCGATGGCGCCCATTGTGAAGTTCTCCACGTCTCCGAGCGTCGCAGGGGCGTACATTGCCAGGAAGTGACGTGCGAGCGGAGCGATGTCCATGGTGCGTTCGCGTAGGGAGGGGATCTCGAGACGAACCACGTCGAGTCGAAAGAAGAGATCCTGCCGAAATGCTCCTTGAACGACCCGATCTTCGAGATCCCGATTGGTCGCGGTGATCACCCGAAAATCGGCTTTTCGCCGCTCCGAGGAACCGAGAGGGATGAACTCCTTCTCTTGGAGAACGCGAAGGAGTTTCACTTGAAGGGCGATGGGCATGTCCCCGACCTCATCAAGGAAGAGGGTGCCGCCCCTGGCTGCGTCGAAGCGACCCGGACGGGCCTTGTCGGCTCCCGTGAATGCGCCTCGGGCGTAACCAAAGAGTTCGCTCTCCAGCAGGTTTTCGGGGATTGCTCCACAATTGATCGGGACAAAGGGGCCTGAATGCCAGGGCGCCAGATCATGGAGGGCCCGAACGATGCTCTCCTTCCCCACGCCGCTTTCTCCGATGACGAGGACATTGGCCTGGGTGGGGGCGATCTTGTGAAGTGATTCGATCAGTGGACGCATCGGGGACGCAGTCGTGTGGATGATTCGTTCGATGACATCTTGAAGTGTCGCGCTCATTCCCTCTCCCCAACCCGGAGTTTCATGGGATCTCGGTTCCCCCGGAAAATCCTGTTCTCATCGCAGTGCATAAGGGCTATGATGGCCGCCATGATTCAACGAAGAACTTCTCCCTTGGTAGGGCATGTGGCGGATTGCGTCAAGTTTTTGACGCCGAGTGCCGATGACGCCAATGAGATGACGCATCAGGCGTTGTGGATTGAGGGACAGAAGCTCTGAGTGCGCGTCTTGCGGCCATGAGTTGGAGGGTCACGGGTTCCATGGCATGGGACCTGCATTGGATGTGTGGGAATCAACTCGGAGAACAGCAGTTGCAGAAGTATCGAACATTCTGGTCCCTTCTTCTCTTTGTGGGCCTTCTCGCTCCTTCGGTTTCGGTCGAAGCAGGCGGAAACAAGGCGTTGATCCGCGATCTCAAATTGCAGACGGATGTGGAGTTCAAGACCTCTGCCGGCTGGGGTCGTCCCGTCGTGACGGAGAGCGCGGATCGCCGCACCGTTCAATTGTGGTTTTCCCAGGCTCCAGGCGATCTTGTGACAGCCGTCGCGTCGGTGATTGATGGAGACGCGAGACGCGCAATCGGTCGCATCGAGGCGATGCGGGTACCGGGACAATCGGTCGTGAACCTCTACCTTGCCCGTCCTCTGAAAAGGCTGAAACAGCAGCCGATTCGGGGCGCGAGGGGAGTGCGGATTGAGCTGGAGTTGCAGGACCCAGCGGTCTTTCACTCCGTCAGCTATGCGGACATGATTCCGGATCTCACTGCTCAAAGCATGCTCATCGCCCTGGAGGACGGGATCAGCCGTGGCCATGCGGATTGTGGAGCGATGGAACCCTATACGGAGAGTCAGGAGAACTGGGTCGGCTGGGCGGTGCTGAAATATGGGGATTGCCTCTTTCAGCAGGGGAAGTCCGAACAGGCGATTCGCCTGCTTCAACGGGTTTCCCGGGCTCGGGACACTCCGAGAATCATCTCGGCGCTCGCGGGCCTTCGACTGGATGATTGGCCCGGGGTGTTCAATCCCTGGATTCGTCTCGGGTTGACGAACAAGGACCTCTTGAAGCTTCCAGTGCCTCTGTTGCAGGAAGTTCATCTTCGTCAGGCACGTCGGCTTCTCAAGCAGGGTCGCGTGAAGAAGGCGCGTCGCGCTTTCTTTCAAGCGGTGGACCAGGAAATTCTCCCGCCGGAACTCGAGTCTTTCACCCATGAACTCCGGCTCCTGCTGATGGAGGAGTCCCGGCTCCGGGATGAGGCCGCGGAACTGGTTCGGTTGTTTCAGGATTTTGCCCCGCCCGCTTTTGAGCATGCTTCGTTTTTCGCCACGGTTCGTCTGGCGGCGCTGGGCTATGCCCGTCTCGGATTTGTGGAGCAGGCGATGGCGCTCTCGGATGTGGTTCTGGAGCCCCGTGGCACGGTGGTGGATCCGGAGTTGACGACGGCCATGGTGCAGGTGCTTCGGACCCAGGGCCGGGAAAAGAAGGCGCGGGATCTCGAAAATGCCGTACCCACTGAGTTGACGTGGATCGCGTCGCTTTCGGACGACAAGGAAGTGACTCCCTCGACCTCGTTGCTTCTGGCGAGCTGGATTCTCG
>CAVOCR010000495.1:0-2775 GCA_963694245.1 Myxococcota bacterium | reverse complement strand
CTCAATGAAAGACGCCTCCACCACGGCCGGGTTCCCCCCGGCGCTTCGACGCACGCGTTCCACCAGCTCCTTGTCCGGGACATGACCGCCCGACATGATCGCGAGAAACCGCGCGATTGCAGGCCCCGCCCAGGGAGCGAGCGTGACACGCTGATGCTCCTCGTGGAGTTCCGCCCCCTCGTCGGATGTCGCCACGATGATCATGCGACTGTTTCCGGAACTGCGTTCACGCACCAGGGTCTGCAGCACCAGCCGCGACTCCTCATCTGCCAGATCCAGTCGATCAATGAGAAGTGCAACGGGACGGTCACCCGCGAAAGCACGAAGCGCCTGTGCGACTCCATCAAGACGCATGACCCGGCGAAGTTCAGGGTCCTCCTCGGGCCTTTCGCCCGCTTCCCCGTCGGTGGACCACCCCTCAAAACGCGTGGAGATCACATTCCGGATCGCATCCGGGAGTTCCTGGACCGCATCGGGAGGCGGCGCTTCGGCAGACACCCCCAGGAGTTCCAACATCAAGCGATCGACCAATGAAAACGTCGCGTCTCCAGGATTGGCGACCACTTCCGCCACACGAATCCCCTTCGCCTGCATGCTGGTCCGCAGTTCTCGGAGCACCCGAGTACGCCCCGAACCCGGTCCCCCCACGATTTGAACTGGCGACGACTGATCCATGAGCGCATCGACGACCGCAGGAATCGAGGAGACACTTCCCGACACGGAGCTCAGCGACTCCCAGTGTTTCGCGACATGCACCCACTCCACGCGCCCCGATCGCCCCACAACCTCTTCCGTCGTGAGCGGAGGAACGTCCTCTCCCAGGCCCTGGGCGAGTCCAGAGAGCACTTCGCCCCGCGCTGTTGTCCGCTGTTCCGACTGAAGCGCAAGCAAGCCCTTGAGCCACAGACCCAGGGCACGAACCAGCCCCGTCGCACGGGCGGAGGGCTTCCAGGCCGTCATCTTCTTTCGCGGGTAGTCGGCGAAGGGATGCTCTCCCGTCAACGCCTGATGGACCAGCACCCCCACACTGAACCAATCCGAAGCCGGATGTGCACCCATGCCCTTCAACCGCTCCGGCGCAAGCCAGGGCAAAGCCCCTTGAACTCCTTCGCCACTCCCCTCTTCCGCTCCCCCCACATCCAGAACCTTGACCCTCAATCGACCGTTGGGATTGCTGATGCGAATGTTCTCCGGGTGCAGATCCCCATGGACCTCACCGCAGGCATGAAGAGCAGAAATGCAGCGCACCAACTGGACCAGACCCGCACGAAGCCCCTCTTCGTCGGCGCCCGCCGACCATGTGAGCCAGTCGACCCCTTCACAGAGTTCCATGGTGAAGGCCAGTGAACCTCCCACAACATCGGATTCGAGTTCATGAACCTCAGGAAATCCCGGATGGCTCAGGCGGTTCATCCGGCGGAATTCCGCCAGAAACATCGCCCGGTTCTCAAGGTTCTTGAGGCGTTTGCGGGCAAGCAGACGATCGCCGCGAAGCGTGTCCCGTACCGCCTCAACGACCGAAAATGCTCCTTCACCCAGCTCATGTACCAGCTCAAAGCGCATGGTCCCTCCCTGCCATCAGTTCCTCGACTGTAGACAAATTCTACACAATCCACAACACCACAGAAGCCCCCAGGGCACCCAAACAAAACAAAAACATAAGTGTTTTCAGTGGCTTGAAGCCAGAACCGTGAGAATCTCACATTCTGGCACGACCAATGCAATCAATCAGGGGTGGGACCCAGCCGCCCAGAATGTTCCGGGCACATGCTGGAGAGTTGCTGCAAGCGCAACGTCCACTTAGGATATGGAGACCATGACCTGCTTCCACCACCCGGCCCTCGGTCTCGCGACACTGCTCCTGCTGCTCACGCTCTGGGGAGGACTCGCGGGGTGCGACATCAGCCCGGTCCCCAATCCCACCGCGGAGGCGGGTGTGTCGGGAGAGGACGGAGAGGCGCCCCTGGCGAACACAGGGGCAGGACAGGACGAGAATTCGGATGCGATCGAAGTAGAACCGGACGCCACTGAGGATGCAGATGCGGACGGATCCGAGGAGGCCTCGGAAGACGACAATTACGACCCCATCGATGCCCCCGGGACATCCATGGACACAGTGGGAGACTCCTCATGAACGCACGACACCACGACTCGATTCGGGCCCTTGCAGGCGCATTGCTCTGCATGTTTGGACTCGCGATCGCGGGATGTGACATCAGCCCGGTCCCCAACCCCACGGCCAGCGAAGACTACTCGATGAGTGAGGAGACCGGGGAAGGCGGAGCCTTTCTGGAAGAGACGGGCGAGGGGGCCGGCCAGCTCCCTCCCGGGGACGAGACCGGCCTCGACCCCAATGCGTCAGGGGACGAATCCGGGAGCGGGATCGCCGAGGGCGGAGATGGCAACGGGGGAGCCGAGACGGGTGAAGTCGGCGGCGGCGCAACAGGTGGAGAGACCGGCGAAGAAGGCGAAACCGACGAAGAAGAGGGAACCGGCGAAGAAGAGGAAACCGGCGAAGAAGACGAGTGTGAGGAGGACTCGACCGAAACGGAAGAGCCCGTGGAGGACGATTGCCCTGACGAGCGCTCCGAGGAAGAGACCGACGACGCATAGCCTCTCCCCTTCCCGGACACCGTTGTCCGGCCCGACTCCGAACAGACAATCCAATGAATTCCGTCCTCAGGTCCCTGGGGAATCCCCGGCTGCTCTCGAGGCCTGCGCACACCTTTCGTTGCGCGATCTCCGGCATGCCCCCCGTCTTGACTTCCAATCCGG
>CAVOCR010000494.1:0-2781 GCA_963694245.1 Myxococcota bacterium | reverse complement strand
TCAAAGTCTCGACCATTGAAGCGGAACTCCCGGGACGGAACCGCACCATCGACACCCTGGACGCGCTCGAGGAACGTCATCCCGACACGCGCTTCCGCCTCGTCATTGGAGCCGACGTCTTCCAGGAATCCCATCTTTGGAAGTCCTTTGACGAACTCGCACGACGTGCCCCATTCATCGTACTGGGAAGAACCGGGCATTCCGTGCCACCGCCCTGGACCGCATCTCCCGATCTGCCGGACATCCGAAGCAGCCACATCCGTCAACGGATCGAGCGAGGAGAGACTGGAATGGAGGACATTCCTCCGACAGTTGGCCAATACATCCACACTCACCATCTCTACGCCGGGGGGACGCCATGAGCTCGTTCATCCTGGGCGCGGGTCGCGTCGGAAGGACCCTGATCAGTGTCCTTCAATCGGCGGGAGAACCCCTCTCTGGGGCTTCCAACCGCTCGGAAAAGAACGCGCACAGGACCACTGCTGAACTGGGGATTCCCACGCAGGCGTCCCCCTGTCCCGTGATCCCTCCCGAAACACGCATTGCCTGGCTCACAGTCCCGGACCGGGAAATAGGCGCAGCGGCCCGATGCGCGGCCCCTCAACTGCACCCAGATGCCATCCTCGTCCACACAAGCGGTACCCTTCCATCCGCCATGCTTCGATCGCATGCGCCGACCGTGGGGAGCGTCGTCGGCGCCCATCCACTTCAGACCATGACGGGAGCCCCCGACGACCTCGAGCGCATTCACGGGTGCCATTGGTTTCTGGAAGGAGAACCCGAGGCTCTCCAAACCATCACAGCGCTCCTCCAACGCCTCGGGATGCATACCCACCCGATACGCCCCGAGAGCCGGCCCCTCTATCACGCAGCAGCGGTCCTGGCCTCCAACGCTGCCTTCGGTCTCCACAACGCCGCCACCCGCCTCCTCGTCCAGGCAGGAGTGGACACCGAAGACGCCGCGGCGGCCCTCGTCCCCTTGATGACGGCGACGCTGTCCAATCTGCAGAAGATGGGCGCCCCGAAGGCGCTCACAGGACCCGTCGCTCGAGGCGAGGTGGACGTCGTCGCCTCCCACCTGGATGTGCTCGCACGAGAGGCACCGGAATGTGAAGAACTGTATCGGGCGCTGCTGGATCCCCTGCTGCGCGTCGCCAGAGAGCAGGGCAACGCTGCCCCGGACCTTCTGGACGCAATCGATCGCATTCGAAGGGAATCCTCGACGAAATCCCGTTAGGAGACCTTCCGCCCGATCCGCCCAATACGGCGATAGAGCGTAGCCCGGCTGATGCCCAGATGAGTGGCCGCTTCCGTCACGCTTCCCCCGCAGAGTTCAAGAGCCCGCTGAATCATCCACTCCTCCATGTCCTCCACTCTGGGCATCGAGTCGAGGGTGGGGAAGAGCGTCGCGATGTCCGCAGCGGAGAGAATGCCTTCTTCGCCCCCCTTGCTCGCCTCCAGACGCTCGGAAGACTCGCCCCACATCGTCGCGGGCAGGTCCTCCCGGGTGATACGCCCATCCTCACAGGACACGAGGGCATACAGGATGGCGTTCTCCAGTTCCCGGACGTTTCCGGGAAATGCATGGGATTGGAAAATCTCCATCACACCATCTTCAAACGTCGCCTCCACTTCCTGCTCCTGACCGAGTCGATGGAGAAAATAATGCGCAAGCTCTTCCACATCGGTGGGACGCGTCCGAAGGGAGGGAATGTCGATCGGGAACACAGCGAGCCGGTAATAGAGGTCCCGCCTGAAAGCGGCGCTGGCCAGATCCTGATGAGTCGCGCTCAAGATGCGCACATCCACGGCGATTCGCTCCGTTCCTCCGACGCGCTCGAGTACGTGCTCTTGAAGGACACGAAGAAGCTTCGCCTGAAGGGAGAGATCCAACTCACCGATCTCGTCGAGGAAGAGCGTACCGCCATCCGCCAATTCGAACCGACCGATTTTCCGACCCACGGCTCCGGTGAACGCTCCCTTCTCATGACCAAAGAGTTCACTTTCCAGCAACCCTCCAGGGATCGCACCGCAATTCACCGCCACGAAGGGCCCATTCCTGCGGGTGCCGTGATCATGAATCGCACGAGCAACGATCTCCTTCCCCGTTCCCGTCTCCCCCTGCAGAATGACGGAGACATTGCTCTCACAGACCTGCTCCATTTTCCGAAACACGGTCAACATCGCAGGACTGCTCCCGATGACATTCGCAAAGCGTCGACGCCCCTGAACGGTCTTCCGATGCTTTCGAACGGCTCGCTGAGCCACACGTTGGTCAAAAGCAGCGGAGAGAACCTCCCTCAAGCGATCAAAAAACCGGTCGTCCTTGCCGAGCACATCAAACGCACCTTTCCGGATGGCCTTGCGGACAAAGTCAGTATCGATGTGAACGGCGATCAACACGATGGGGATGCTCGGCGCGCACTCCCGAATCGCCTCGAATCTCTGAAGCATATCGCGCGAAGCCTGTACATCCAGGACCACGACCCCATCGAACCCCTCGCGGACCCGCTCCAATGCCTCCAAATCGGAGGAAACGGGTACAGTCGAGTACCCTTCTTCCGAGAGGTTGTAGCTGATGAGGCTGAGCATTTCTGGAAGAGGCTCGACCACAAGTACGCGCTTGTCATTCATTGGCGTTCGCCCTCAAGTGCCCTGGTGTTGCGTGAGAATAACACTCGAATCCCGGAGACAACAGCGGGACCTCATGTCCTAGACGTCTTCCGGGGACTCGCCTGGCGTCAGTGCAAGCGTACTGAGAACCAGCTCCGTGTGCTCGCC
>CAVOCR010000493.1:0-2789 GCA_963694245.1 Myxococcota bacterium | reverse complement strand
AAGAATCATCAAGTCGATGTTCTGCACGTCCGTGCGTTCACCGAGATGGGCGATCAATCGTCGGAAGGCGGCCGCTTCCAGTTCCGTCTGTGTCGTGGCATCCATGGAGTTCCTTTCCCGGGAGAGGGGTCATTGTGTTGGGAGGCGGCTGAGGACATCCGCGGCCGTTTCCATCGCTTCTTCCAGCTGGTTGTCAAAGTCCTTGAGGTTCCAGAAGCTCGCGCGTGAGCGGGGAGTGTGGATCCAGACGGAATCCGCGTCTTCGGGGCGAACGTCCTTGCCGGCGGTGCGGGCGACTTCGTGGACGAGCGTGGCGCGTGGACCCCGGAGCTCTCGCCAGGCCGCGAGTCCGAGTCGATCGGCGGCGCCGCCGTCCACGCATCGGATGGAGTCGATGGCGATGGGGCGGAAAATCCCCGGCATGGCACAGGACGCGGCCACCGAGAGCGCAAGTGGACCGCTGGAGAGCAGGGCGTGACTTTTGTCGGGCCGTTGTACACCGACGGCGAAGGGGCGCTCCAGGCCTTCGAACGTTGCCGGAAGGCGTTGCTCGAGGTGTTGAATGAGGGGAGCGAGGGAAAACAGCCCTTCCCAGATCCGCCAATGTCCTCCCATCAATTGCAGGGGGCGCAGGACTCGGAGGTCCTCGGCGATTTCCTCCGTGGAGCGTCCGGAAGCCCAGAGGGCACCGATCAAGGCTCCGGACGAGGTTCCGCAGACCCCGTCCACGGAGAGTCCGTTTCGCTCCGTCGCCCGCAAAACGCCGAGATGGCGCGCGAATGCCAGGAAGCCGCTTGAGAGTACAATGTCCCAGGTCATGTGGTCTCCATTGGCCGAATGGTAGAGCATGGTGTTGCGGAGTACCACTCCCGCACTTTGTTTGGAGTCCTCGACTGCGTTATGCTGTGGATTGGCATGAGGGAGCATCGGCATGGGACGCAAATACACTCGAATTCGAGTTCGCCCAATGGACCGACGGGAGTTCGTGACTCTTGTGGGAGCGTCTCTCGTATCTCTTGCGGCAGGAGGCTGTGAAGAGAGCTCCTCTCCCCTGGAGGTGGTCGGCCCGGTTGAAATCGATCCCATCACTTCGAACGCAGACTTCTACACGGTCAATTATTACGGAATGGTGGAAGTGGATCCCGCCACCTGGACCCTCGAGGTCCGAAAAGAGGGGGAGACCTACGGCGTTCTGGATCATGCGCATCTGCTGGGTCTGGAGTCCCGGGAGCGGGAGCATACGCTTCGTTGCATCGAATCGAAGCCCTTTGACCAGCGACTCTCGAATGCTGTCTGGGAGGGATTGCCTCTGTTGGAGATTTTCGCCTCTGCGGGCATTCAGATACCGGTGCACCTCCCGCACATGCGGGTCACGGGTGCTGATGGCTACGAAACGTCCCTTCGGACGGAAGACCTCATGACCCCGATGTGGCTGGTCTGGGGCATGAATGGTGAAGAGCTTCCGCGGGATCATGGCCATCCGGTCCGCATCCTGAACCCGGGCCGCTACGGTTGGAAAAATCCCAAGCAGGTGGTCGCCATTGATTTCATTGCGGAGCCCTTTGTCGCCAATTGGGAGCGGAAGTATTATTACGCCGATTCTCCTCCCGTTTGGAGCGTGGATTATGGGGTTCAGAATCTCCTGGTGCACCCAAGTCACATGCAGCTGGTCGAGGATGGAACGGCGGTGCGCATTCTAGGAAAGGCGCATGCGGGCTCGGATCCTGTGGTGCAGGTGGAGATCAGCACGAACGGAGGCGATACGTGGGTGGACGCAGAGCTGACGTATGCTCCGGGCCCCGACCGCTGGACTCTCTGGCGCCATGATTGGGCGCCCTCGGGTCCCGGAATTCACGTGTTGATGACGCGATGTCGCACGGCGAGTGGAGTAGAAAATGGTCTCGACGAGGTCGCGTGGCCCAAGCCCTATACGGGAAGCATGGGGTTGGAAGTGGAGGTCGTCTAGTCAAATGTGGAGGAATGAGAAGAGCGATGTGGAGGCATGACATGAATGGATTGCACGGTGTTCGTCTTGGGATTGTCTCGAGTCTTGTCTTGAGTTTCAGTTGGATTGTGGCGGCGCCCGTCTCCGCGGGGATTTGTCTGGAGCCGCCTGGAGACATCACCAGGAACGGAGCGACCGACATCTCGGATGTTCAATGCGAGATCCTCACGGTCCTTGCCGAGCTGGTTCAAGGGGGAACCTCCGCCTCTCCTCCCTGTCTTGCCACGAGCACATCGGGTGCGGACCTCAACTGCGATGGAACCAGTGATGTCACGGATGTGCTTCTTCTGATTCAGCTGGTGTTGAAAGAGCCTCTCGCTGTCACCATTGATACCGATGGGGACGGCTGCCACAACAATTGCGAACTCCGCATCCAGGGCTACATGCTCGGAGATGGAGCCGCCATCATGGCCGATGACACCCAGGTCCTCGATGGAAGCCTGGGAACCCCTCGATTCGTGGGGGAATCCACGGATGGAACGTTCATTTTGCGGGGCGGCTTGCCAGATCCCGCCCCCTGAACGTTCTGCTTCGATGGGGTCGATTCACGACAGCGATGTCATGAATCGGGTGATTCAAGACCTCACTGGGGTCATCAGTACCCACTCCGCTCCTCTTGAAAACACCGCTCACGGCCGGAATCCATTGCTGGGCCGCAGTCTCACGATCGGAGTAAATCCCCAGTAATTGCCATATGTTGCAATGGTCATTATGGAAGCGATCGGCACGTTTTGAGCTGAACGGGCCACTGCTCTTTGATTCTGGCATGAATTCTGCTTATAGG
>CAVOCR010000492.1:0-2793 GCA_963694245.1 Myxococcota bacterium | reverse complement strand
TTCGACCGGTGAACAACACTCCTCCGGCGGACAGAGATTGTCGACGACGACCTCCACGATCGGGATGACCTCTCCATTGTCCCCTTCCAGCACCGCGGCAAACGAGTCCTGATACGAGGAGCCGCAATACGTGAGGAACTCCTCGGAATAGAAGTTCCAGTCCATCCGGAACTGACTCTTGTCCGACTCGATGCAGAAGCGCTGGGAGAGTTCTCCCACCTGCTGCGTGAATCCAAGACCGGTGGAGACGATGCCCATGAACTTCCCATTCGCGCTCAGCGACGTCCCGAGCTGGCTGATCACCCGGGCGTCCCCACTCCCCGTCCAGCCCGTGATGTCCGCGGTCTCGAAGTCGGAGTTGATGATGTCGGAATCGCTGATGTCGAGATTGGTCGCCCCCACGACGCGAAACCAGGTGTCGGGGTATTCGGGATCAGCCAATGGAACCGCGGCGATTCCCACCAGCTGCGCCTCCTCAATCAGAGCCTGAAAGAATGCCGTTCCCTTTTCATGAGCGAACGCATCGCTCACGGTGCCCGTGTAGCCCGCAATGGCCCGCGCACCCCCCGCATACAGTTCCATCGCCAACGAACCATTCCACAGCCCATGGCAGCTCCCGAGGTACACGAGAGAGTTCGGATAGCCTCCGCCCGTTCGAGCCGCTTCCCGAAAAAACGACGGGAGCGTCACGTAGCCTCCATGACCTCCGAGCGCCAGACGCCCCATGCGAAGATCCACCTCATTCCGGTCCAGGCAGTATCCTTCTGCGATGGTGCCCGAAAGATCAGTGAAGATGCATTCGCTGCCCTTTCCGCAAGACAGGGGGTTCTCGGAAGAACACGCCTGCACTCCCGAAGCGAACCCATCACAGAACACCGCTTCCCCGGTCGCCAGCACCGCCTGGGCGCCGGCATGTTCCCAGCGGTAGGCAGACATCAGCGAAGGCCTCAGATCCCCAAACGCCACCCCGCCATGCGTCGCGATCGCGGCAACACCCGTCCCGGCAGTTGAACGAAACGCCTCCACGCCCGCTGCAGCACCCGTTTGTCGATCCACGGTCAATGGGGGGCAGTCGATCGCCTCCGCAATGGACTCGATGTTCACCGTCTCATCGGTCGCGCCGAGCACATCCGCGAGTGGAGACAATGCCGTGACCGTTCGACTCATGATGGGAAGCCCGTTGGTCGCTGCCTCTGCGCTTGTTTCAAGGAGGCTTCCACGCGTTCCCGGCTGATTGCCGATCACCACGCCCAGGAGTCCCGAATCAAAGCGGGCCCACACGGAATACCCGGCCCGGGCGGGGCCATGCTCCACGACGGAGGGCTCCGCCGCCAGAACCGCGAGCGCCGCTTCCTGCGCGGCCTCCACTCCCACCTGCACCACCGTCTCATCAAACGCGGCCTGTGCGCTCTCGATGATCACGCGGCTGGAAGTACACACGCCGGGCTGCACATGTTCCAGCACATCCACAAACACCACCGCCGACTGCATCAACTCCGATTGTCCGCCGCCGAGATCCACCAATGCCTGGACTCGAAACCGGAGGGTCTCCACCTCCGGGTGACTGACCTCAAACAGCTTGCGGGTGTAGACCCCATCCCCGGGAACCTCGTCACCGGAGACACCGAACACGCCATCATCGCTCATCGGCCACTCTGCGATCGCCCCCCCCGAGTCATCCACCTGCACGAGGGTCACGGTGTCCGGATAGTAATTGGGGCTCTTCAGACCAATGGATAGAAAGAGGGTCGTCGGCTCGTTCACAAAGATGGCGCCGGGTCGTGCGAGCGCCGCGCCGTCGAAATCAAAGAGCGGAGTGTAGGAGACCGTCAACTGATCGGAGGCCTCGCTCCCATCCGTGCTGACCGCGGTCACCGTGAACTCATTGTCCCCGGGATTCAACGTGAATGGAGGACTGCTCCAATACGTCCCGACAGCGACCTGCTCCGTGCCACACCCCTTGCATTGGACAGCGATCGCGGCGGCATCACCAAACAGGACGCCGCTGATCTGAATCGTCGGGTTCTGAAGAGCCACACCCGCCTCGGCGCTCGGGCCGACAATCAAGATGCCCAGTTCCCCGGAAGGAAACCCGGAGTAATCCTCCGCATCCGGAGGCAATTCCACCCCTGTCGAATCGCCGGACTCCTCGCCGACTTCTTCGCCAGTGGTCGTTTCACCGGTCTCGGCGCCGGTCTCGGCGCCGGTCTCTGCACCGGTCTCGGCACCGGTCTCGGCACCGGTCTCTCCGCCCGTGCCGAAGCCCGTCTCTTCACTTCCGGATCCGCCCGAGTCCTCGCCGGAGGTGAAGCCCGTCTCACCACCGGACGAAAAACCCGCGGTCTCCCCGCCAGTGGAAAACCCGCCGGCACCGCCGGACCCATTCGTCGTTTCTTCGGAAGAACACGCGATCATCGAGAAAACGAGAGTCGCGGTCCCTATCCACCTTCCAATCCACATCATCTTTCACCACATCAGCTTGAGCACCGGTGGACGGCACATGAGAACTCCGCCAGCCTAGTGGATCTGGGCGCTTTTCACAAGGGGCGGGAGCGCAGGGGGCGCTTTCACGCTAGGGCTTGAGCATGCTTCCATCGAAGAACTCGGGAAGAAGATCCTCAAGCGATACCGTGCGAACTGGGACCTCGGGAGCGGATCCGCCAAGGTGGACGACCATGCCCGAACCAAACTCGGCCAATGCCTGGCGACACATGCCGCACGGGGCGGCGGGACGCGCCATGTCCGTCACGACGGCGACAGCCTCAAGCGACGTCTCTCCCGCGGTGACAGCCG
>CAVOCR010000491.1:0-2794 GCA_963694245.1 Myxococcota bacterium | reverse complement strand
CCAGAAGAACTGGGATGTGAACTTCTACGCGGGGACACTTCTCTTTCGGCATCGTCGCCACGCGGAAGCCGTTCCCTTTCTCAAGGCAGCGCGGAAGCTCCATCCCGAGCCCTGGGTCAACCTGTGGTTGTCTCTCGCTGAGAAGCGCCCGGAGCTCTTTCCTTTCGGTGCGCACATGGGCGCGGGAGATGCGGGCACGTTTCCGTTTCGGGATGTCGCCGATCGCCTGGGCATTCGGCGATGGCATCTCGCGGGGGCGTTGGCGTTCTTCGACATGAACAACGACACCCTGGTGGACTGGGTGGCGAATGGTGTGCATGCGACGCCCGAACTCTATGTGCAGGAAGCGGGCAGGGGATTTGTCAGACGCGAGGATGCGGCGCTTGGGACCATCAGCAATGTTCCGGCGGGATGCATCGCAGCCGATTTCGACAACGACGGGTACACGGATCTCTACATGACCCGCGCCGCCTGGTTCAGCAAGGGGCCCAACCGACTTCTGCAGAACGTTCAGGGCACTCATTTCGTGGAGCGCTCCACCGAGAGCGATGCGGGACTCTCCGATCAGAACTCCTGTGGGGCCGCGGCGCTTGATTATGACCGGGATGGATTGCTCGATCTGATCGTGTCGGGAACGGCGGGAGGAAGCCTCCGGGTTCTCCACAACCGGGGGGATTTCCACTTCGAGGACGTGACCCAGCGGGTCGGGGTCGCTGCGGATCAGTCCATCGCGGTGAGCGCGGCGGTCGGGGATGTGAATGCGGACGGCTGGCCGGATGTGTTCGTCAACACCCAGAGTCCTCTCAAAGGCGAGCCGGCCCGAGACGCCCGGGGGCCGAACCTGCTCTACCTGAACGATGGCAAGGGCCGTTTTCATGAGGTCGCCGAGGAACGCGGTGTGGCGCACGGGACCCCTCAGGGATTCGCCAGTTGGATGTTCGACATCGACAATGACGGGGATCTCGACATCTTCGCGAGCAATCTGACCGACGAGGAGTTCGCCGACATCCTCGGAGGCTTTCAGGAGGCTCGAAAATGGGAGGGGCACTACCGGGGAAGCGCGGTCTACATCAACGATGGGCGCGGATATTTTGTGAATCGCGGGGAGGAGATGGGCATTGTCCCGTCGAGCGTGATGGGAGCCCAGTTCATCGACTTTGATCTCGATGGATGGCTGGATGTGGTTCTGGGACCGGGATCGCATCCGCTGCAGAACATGCAGCCCCTCTTCTTCTACCGGAATGAGAAGGGACGAGCGCTGACGAACATCACACCGCTGACCGATCCCCTCTATCATGGGAAGTTCCATGGCATCGCCTTCACGGATTACGACCGCGATGGAGATCCCGACCTCTATGTGAACAACGGCGGGGTGCTTCTCAGTGATCGCTGGCGGGATCTCTTCCTCGAGAACACGACCACGGGGCGTCATTGGCTCCATCTTCGTCTCCGGGGGACTTCCTCGAATGCGGGCGCGGTGGGGGCTCGTGTGACGCTACGTCTGGGAGAGGGGATCCGCATGCAGGAGGTCGGCGCCGGACAGGGATTTGCGTCGACCAATGGTCCGGGTCTGATTTTTGGACTCGGCGCGGTCGATGTCGTGGACGAGATTCACATTCGATGGCCCTCCGGTCGGGGCCAGGTGGTCTCGGCGGTCGCTGCGGATCAGGCGCTCGTGATCACGGAAGGGAGCGATGCGCTCCAGAGGATTTACTGATGAGCCGATTCCACGCCTTCCTGGGATTCCTGTGCCTGTGGGCTCTTCTCGCCAATGGGTGCACACGGACGGACTCCACCGGGGAATTGCAGGATGGCTGGCGCGTCCTGGGGCGCTCTGTCGTGCCGGGGGAGGTTGCGGGAAGGGCGGGAGCCCTGCGCCCGGCCCTCGACGCTCCGGAGGCGACACGGGTGGAGGTCAAAGGCACCATTGGTGAAGTCTGCAAGGCGGGCTGCTGGTTCTATCTGAAAGATGGTGAGGACATGGTGTACGTGGATGTGGCGGGGGAATATGCGGTGCCCCCGACGGCCACGGGAATGCGTGCTCTCGTCATTGGAACGACCGATGGCGACGGGGGCAGTCGCATCCTCAAGGCCACTACGGTGTGTCTGAAGTAGGCATCGAGGCCGCGTGGATCTGCGCCCAGGTGGCAGCGGGCATCGCCGCGAGAGGAAGGGCGGTGAGTCGTGCGCCCGCGAGAGGTCCCCGAATCGCCTTCCCCGTGAGTCCGCGCCAGAGCGTTCCCGTTTGCCGATCGCGCAGGAGCACGACACCTCGTGCGATGTCGCGTGGACCCATTTCAAAATCCAGCATCTGACCCAGCACGCGTCGATCAAAGAGAGCGTGCGCTCCCCCGTCGTGGACGAGGAGTGTCTCGCGTTCGTCGAAGGAAATCTCTGTCATGTGGGACGTGGTGTCCGACGGCACGGGCAGCGCAAGGGTCTTGTTTCCGGAGTAGGCCACGAGGACTCGGGGAGTGTGCGTGACGGCGTCCACATAGCGCTCCCGGTGCGCCGCCCAGGTGCGGCGAAATCGGGAGTGTGCATGGGGGGGCGTCATGACCAGGGCATGGGGGAAGAGCTGTCGCGCCATGCGCCATGGAAGCACGAGGGCTGCTTCGACCCGGACCAGTTCCTCTCCTCGCCGGGGGCCACTGAGGGCCCGGCCCAGCGCGGGGCTCCATTCTGATTGTGTGTCGCGATCGATGACCGTCTGATCTCCGAAGAGCGTGTTCGAGGTGTTGGAGAACACGTTGGTTCGACCCGAGGTGTTCAGGACAAAGGCGGTCTGACCCGA
>CAVOCR010000490.1:0-2796 GCA_963694245.1 Myxococcota bacterium | reverse complement strand
CTGCGTCTCGAGGGAGGCTCGAAGACAGTCTCCCACGACCGAGGACCCAACGAGGAGGGCCGTGGTGAGAGCGGCGCCGGCCACCCATGGGAGGGTGGTTCGAGCGTGGTGTTGGAGTCCCCGGAACGCCAGTCGAATCACAGGGCGGCCCCGCGAGCGATGAGGCGTCCCCCTTCGAGAAGGAGCACCCGGTCCATGGCGTTCGCCACGAGGGGATCATGCGTGACCACCACGAGCGCCGCATCTTCGGTCTTCTGAAGTGTGCGCAACTGGCGGAGGAGCGCTTGGGTCGCTTCGCTGTCGAGGGCGCCGGAGGGTTCATCCGCGAGCAGGATCGCCGGACGCATGAGCAGGGCTCTTGCCAACGCGACTCGCTGTCGCTCTCCGCCTGAGAGCTGGCCCGGGCAATGGTGGAGACGTTCTCCGATCCCGAGGTCTTTCAGAAGAGCGATGGCGCGGTCCTGAAAGGTGTGGGGCGCACGATCGCTGAATCCAGCCATGGCGGGAAGGAGCGTGTTCTCGAGGGCTGTGCACTGGGGGAGCAGGTGATGCTCCTGGAACAGAAATCCCAGGGACCGGTTGCGGAGTCTCGCGAGATCGTCTTCGGAGAGAGTGCGTGGGTCCACTCCGTGGATCTGAAGTGTACCGGCGGTCGGAGCGAGGAGTGTGCCCAGTGCGTGGAGGAGTGTGGTCTTTCCGGATCCCGAGGCGCCGACGATGGCGAGGGACTCTCCCGGCTGCACCGTGAGGTCCACGCCGTTGAGGACGGGCGCGTCGAGAGAGGGGTAGCGGCATTGGATTGCCTGTGCTGTCAGGACCGCGGTCATGGGCGCTGCTCCCGGAGGGCCGTCTGCGGGGTGAGGACATGGTCCTCGAGCACTTCGACCAGGCGCTTCGCCATGTCGAGGTGGGTGAAACGCCGTGCGACCGCTTCCCGTCCTGCAGCTCCCAGCTTCGCGGCCTGAAGAGGGTCCGTGACGAGGGCACGGAGGGTCTGGTCGAGCGCGTTCTCCTCTCGGGAATCATAGAGGAGCCCGCCGCCTGTGGCATGGACGACCTCGGTGTGGGCTGCATGATCCGGAGCGACCACCGGGACGCCTGAAGCCATGGCCTCCAGATTGTAGAGCCCAAAGGCCTCTCCATACATCGCCGGGACGCAGAGGAGGGTGATGTCGTGCAGGAGGGCTCGCTTCTCTTCCGGAGTGGCATTGGGCTGGATTCGAACGAAGTCCTGGGCGTTCGCCTCCCGGATGCGCTCCTCGATCGCGCCAATGAGGGCTGCGTCATCGGGGGTCATGGCGCCGGCCATGTGCAGACGCAGATCTTCCAGACCCGGGGTCTCCCGGAGTCGCAGGAAGGCATCGACAAGTTGCATCGGGCCCTTCTCCGGGCAGAAGCGGGCGAGATAGCCGAGCGTGCGCTCTGGAAGGGACTCGACCGCAGGATAGCTCGTGATGTCGATGCCGTTGTGGACCGCGAGCACTTGGGAGGGGTCGAGGGCGAGTCGATGAATCATCACGTCTCGAAACCATTCACTGACCGCCACCGCGAGGTCTGCGTTCCGGATGCATTCCCCCATGGCTTTCCAGAGGCGTGCCTGGTGAATCTCGGGCATCGCGTCCACGAAGGCATGCTCGCCTTGAAGCGTACAGACCACGGGCACGCCGAGCCGTTCACGGAGCGTCCCGGCGAGGCCAGCGAGCAGCCCGTTGGAGAGGAGAATGACGTCGGGTCGCTCCTGCCCCTCCAGCCAGTCGACCAGCTTGTGAAGATCCCGGGCCTGGCCTCCCTCGGCGCCCTGGAGCATCGAGAGCGTGAGATCGGAGAGACCTTCTCCGTCTGTCAGCGTCTGGCGTTTGCCGGCCCATCGCAGAAGAGAGCGTCCATCCAGGAGGCGGTCGAAGAATTCAGGGAGGTGTCGGAGCCAGGCGAACTGGTGACGGAGATAGACATGGACCCCGCCAAAAAAAAGCGGCATCTCCGCGCTGCTGTCCTCTTCTTCCAGGTGCATCGGGAGGTAGAGGGGGACGAGTTGCGCGTCGTGTCCCAGTGCGTTGAGCGCGTGGACAAGCGCGTTGTCACGAATGCAGCTTCCACAATAGAAGCCCCCGGTTCCGGCCGTGATTTGAATCACGCGCATGGGGGCTCTTCCTTCGGGCTGCGCCCGTGGGCAAGAGGCTCCGGAATCGCCGCGAACCGCTTGAGAGTCGTGATGAGGTCCGAGAAATCCGAGAAGATGTCCCCCACGAGACAATCGGTGATTCGGTCCCGGGTCTCGGGAGCTTCTCGAATCGCACGCCCAAAACTGAAGTCCGGGTCATAGAAGGCATGCACGAGGGCGCGCATGGACTCGATACCGGTGCAGAGCCATTCCCCGTAGTCCGCGAACACCGCCGCATCCGTCCTGTTCGCCTTCAATGCGGCATCCACTGCGAGGGCCGCGGCCTCCCCACTTCGGAGCGCGAGGAAGACCCCCGAGGAAAAGACCGGGTCGAGGAAGGCAAATGCATCCCCTGCCAGTACGGCGCCGTCCATCGCGCAATGCTGGGAGCGATACGAGAAGTCGGACGTGACGTGGAGGTCTGTCTGACGGACGGCGTTCTGGAGCCGATCGGCGATCCAGGGGTTGAGCATCACGCGTTCGTTGAAGGCCTCTCCAGGATCCCGGGTGTGTTGAAAGAGCGCGTTCGCATGATCGACAACGCCCACGCTCACGCGATCTTCTGGCAGCGGAATGAACCAGACCCATCCTCCCCCGGGAAGAGAAGCGGTCGTCGTGGCTCCCGAGTTGCGTCC
>CAVOCR010000489.1:0-2805 GCA_963694245.1 Myxococcota bacterium | reverse complement strand
GTCGCGTCCATCGTCTCCGAGTCCGAGGGAATTGATTGCGCCAAGGACACCTTTGCCTCCGCGCACGCCGCGAGCAGTCTCTACGTGACGACGGAATGGCATTTGACGCAGAACCCCAACGACTATCATGACTCCGTCGAGGTGCTGATTCCGACGGGCGGATATGGAGCGAGCTGGGGGGCCGACAATCTCGTGTGCGGAAACGACATTGCGCTGCTGGTTCTCGGGAAGGCGGTGAGTCTGGACGAGGCGACCCCCCTGACCCCGCGGGTGGATGAGCCCCTGCTGGCTGGAAGTGAATACAGCGCGGTGGGATATGGCGCGACCAATCAGAGTGGATCGGGGAGTGGAACTCGGAGGCGGCTCGATGGACTCGTCGTTGACTGTGTTGCCGGGGACTGCCCCAGCTATTTCGTGAAACCCCAGGAGTGGATCGGAGAGAAGGGCTTGTGTTCGGGGGACTCGGGTGGGCCTGCCATTGATGCTGAGGGGCGCGTCGTTGGTGTCGCCTCGCGGGCTGGTTGGCAGTGCAGTTCACCCGTCTACACCTACGTGACCGCGTGGGGTGACTGGATCCGGGATTCGGTGCTCTATGCCTCCGACAAGATTGGTCAGGAGCCTCCCGCCTGGGCGCTGGGATGGCCGACGAATCCCGCATTTGGGCATTCGATTGGGGGCGATTGCCAGACGGCAGAGGACTGCGATTCGGGAATCTGTGAAGAGGGCGTTTGCAGTCGTCTGTGCAACGAGGACGCTCCGTGCACGGGCGTATTCATCTGCGGGCCCGACGGGACCTGCATCCTACCGGCAGTGGGGGCGTCCTGTTCGGAAGGCAGCGAATGTCCCGGTCAGATCTGCGACCCGGTGTCGAGTCTCTGCACGCGGGAGTGCGATGCCGCCTCGCCGTGCCCGGCGGGGTATGGATGTGACGAGGGCGTGTGTGGGCTCCTCCCAGTGGGGGCCTCGTGCGTGGATGGTTCAGATTGTGTGGAGGGCAGTACCTGCGTGTCGGGTGAATGTACACGCCCCTGCGCTGCCAATGCGCCATGTCCTCTGGGATCGACGTGTGGATCGGACGGAATGTGCGCGCCTCATTGGATGGGCAGCGCCTGCGCCTCGGACGCCCAGTGTCTCGAGGGAACCTGCGCGCTGGATGAAGGAGTGTGCGTTCGAGCCTGTGATTCGCTCGGGGTGTGCCCGGATGGCTTCACGTGTGCAAACGGAGAGTGCGCACCGGTTCCCGTGGGAGCCATCTGCCTTTCGACAGTGGACTGTCCTGTGGGCGGAATCTGCGGGTCGGACCAGGCATGCACGCGTCCCTGCAATGCATTGGCTCCCTGTCCTCTCGGGATGGGCTGTGATGTTTTCCTCGGAAGATGCCTGGAGGTTCCGCTGGGCGCGTCCTGTGACGCCGACGCGGAGTGTCTGGATGGCGGACTCTGCGCGGGGGGAGCCTGTACCGTGTCGTGTCATCCGGTGGATGGGACGTGTCCGGCAGACTACAGCTGTGGGGACTCCGGCGTGTGTGAGCCTCCCGCCCGTGTGATCGAAGGCTGCTCATCCACCTCGCCCCAGGGGCCTCTGGGGGGACTGCTTCTCCTCTTTTCCCTGTGGTTCCTCGGTCGCGTCCGACGCCTGACCGTCGGTTGAAGGACCGGCATCGCGGGATGCACGCGGGGAGCGTGTGATCCCCGCACCGGTTGAATCCACCACGAAACGCCCCCGCCGGTCTCGACGCCACGGCTTCGGTTTGCGATGCTCCACAGCGGAGGATGCATGATTCCGCGCCTGGACGAAAAGGCCCTTGTACGCACAGAAGTCGAGGCGTTTCTGCGTTCGCTCGAGGACGCCGGATTTACTGGAGAGCTCCAGGTGGATCAGGGGACTCGTCTCGTGACCGCCACGGACAACAGCGTCTATCAGATCCTTCCCCAGGCCGTGATCTTCCCCCGCGATTCGGGGGATGTCGCCCGCGTCATGCGACTCCTCGAGGAACCCGCGTTTCATGGGGTTGCGATCACGGCTCGCGGCGGCGGGACGGGGACCAACGGCCAGTCCTTGTCGGAGGGGGTGATTCTGGATGTGTCGCGCCACATGCACACGATCCTCGAACTCAACCTGGAAGAAGGCTGGGTGCGAGTGCAGCCCGGGGTGGTGCTCGATCAGCTCAACGATTTTCTGCGGCCCCACGGAGTTCATTTCGCAGCGACGCTTTCGCCAGGCAGTCGTGCGACCCTCGGTGGGATGATCGCGACGGATGCGTCCGGAAAGGGTTCGCGACTTCATGGGAAGACGAGCGACCACCTCCTCGAACTGGAGACTCTTCTGATCGGCGGAGAGCGCCATGTCAGTCGCCCGCTTCGCCCCGACGAGGTGTCGGAGGTCCGTGAGGGCAGTGGCCGGGTCGCTCGCGTGCATCGGGAAGTGGAGGCGGTGGTTTCGGAACATGGGGAGGCGATTGAGAAGGCGTTCCCGCCGCTCAAACGATTTCTCACGGGGTACAATCTCGCGATGGTTCATGACGCCGCGGGCCGCCTGGACCTGAGTCGACTGCTGGCCGGGTCGGAGGGGACGCTGGGCGTGGTCACGGAGGCACGCCTCCGCCTGACTCCCATCGCGGCCGAACGCTCTCTCGTGGTTCTTCGGTACGCCAGCTTTGATGACGCGCTTTCCGATGCCGAATTCATCGCGGAGTCCGGGCCTTCGGCCATCGAGACGATTGGGGAGCGGATTCTCACGCTGGCCAGGAGCAATCCCATCTGGGAGCGCGTCGGTGCGATGGTGGAGTCGCCCACGGGTGCACAT
>CAVOCR010000488.1:0-2816 GCA_963694245.1 Myxococcota bacterium | reverse complement strand
AGGCAAGATGAGCGATGAACACAAGGCGATCGCCCGGGCCTTTGACAAGGCTGGGGCCCTGATCGACTTGAACGCGGACATGGAGATCACCACGCTCCGATGTGTCGGGCGTCGCACCCGGGATGAGCATCTCGAGATGCTCAGTGGACTTCATTCACTGAGAAAGCTGATTCTTTCCTACACGGCCGTGACCGACAGTGGGCTCGCACATCTGGCGAATCTGAAGGACCTGGAGCAGCTCAGTCTGTTTCGAAACGACATCACGGACCAGGGCCTCGTCCATCTCAAGGGATTGACGGCTTTGCAGCAGTTGAATCTCGAGAGCACCAAGGTGAGCGATGGGGGCCTCGTGCATCTTCAGGGGCTGAAGGCGCTGCAGCGTTTGAGCATCGATCATGACTCCGTGACGCAACCGGCGATCGAAGTGCTTCAGGGACATCTTCCAAATTGCGAGATGTATCGTTGACGGTTCAAAGCCGCTCGGACGCGGCGAGGAGGAACGCGGAGATGGGGGAGGGCACGTCGACGTGTGTGATCGTGAACCCCGCTGCTCAAGGCGGCCGCGTCGGGCGGAGGCTGGAGGCCGTGGAGGCGCGCATCCGTTCGCAACTCGGAGATCTCACACTGCACGTCACGGATTCCGCAGGGCATGGCGTTCAGCTGGCCCGTGAGGCGGTGCTGGCAGGAAGCACACGCCTCATCTCCATCGGAGGGGATGGCACCCATAATGAGGTCGTCAACGGCATCATGGAAGCGGAGCCGTCGCCAGCGGCGATCACGCTCGGCCTGGTGAATGCGGGGACTGGCGGGGACTTTAGTCGCATGTTGACGTCGCACGGGAGCCTCGAGGAGGGCATTGATACGCTGGGCTCTGCGGTGGCGGTGCCCATCGATGTGGGCTGGGTGGCGTTCACCTCGGACGATGGGTCCGCACGCGAGGGTTATTTTCTCAACATGGCGTCACTGGGAATTGCGGGGCTCGTCGATCGGATCGTGAATGCAGGATCCAAGATGCTCGGCGGAAAGGCGACCTTCTTCATCGCGACGCTGCGTGCGTTGCGTGTCTACACACCCGCTCGGGTCCGGCTCTTCCTCGATGGAGAAGAGGATGGGATCCACAGCATCACGAACATCATGGTCTGCAACGGGCAATATGCCGGAGGCGGGATGCATTTCGCCCCCGGTGCACGCCTCGACGACGGCCTGTTTGATGTGGTGACGGTCAGTCATGAGTCGGCGCTCCGGACGCTCTCGCTCGCTTCCCGAGTCTACAGTGGCCAGCATGTTCATGAGCGAGACATCCGGATCACCCAGGCGAGTCATGTCCGCGTGGAGCCGGTGTCGCTCGACCCCGCCTGGATGGATGTGGATGGAGAATCTCCAGGACAGATCCCCGCCCGGTTCCGGGTGATCCCCGGCGCGATTCAGTTGCTGGGGCCCCGTGCGGACGCGCTCGTTGGGGAGCCTGCATGATTTCGTTGGATTTGCGATGAGGATTCGTTGAGCATTCGCCTCCGCTGCCCGGGAAGGGCGGCAGCTGGAGGTGTTCGATGGATGCATGGCAACAGGTTCTCGTTCCGCTTTTTGTCGCGACCAGTCCGCTGACGGTTCTGCCCATATTCCTCTCGATGACCGAGGATCTTCCGCTGCGGGACGCACGGAAGCTGGGCCGATTTGCCGTGATGACGGCGGCGATTCTGGCCGTGGTGATCACGTTGGCCGGTCACGCGATCTTCGATTTCATGCACATCACCGTGAACGATCTCCGAGTCGGAGGGGGCATCATCCTGCTGGTCATCGCCATCTACGACCTCGTGTTCTCGAGCGAGGAACGGAAGGGGCGAAGCGTGACTGCGGAGGCGGGGGTCGTTCCATTGGGAACGCCCATCATCATGGGGCCAGCGGGAATGACCGCGTGCGTGGTTCTTGCGGATACCCGCGGGACGATTCCCACGCTCGTGGGTGTGCTGAGCGTTCTTTTGCTGGTCTGGCTGATCCTGCGGTACGCCCGCACGCTCTCCCGGCTGGTCAATGCGGCGGTGAGTCGGGCGTTCGGGAAAGTCATGTCCCTCTTTCTCGCGGCGATCGCGATCGCGATGATTCGAGCGGGAATCTTCGGGATGGCGGAGATGCTTCCATGACAGCCTCTCTCCGCCTCGCCTATCTGCACGGGTTTGCGTCCGGTCCCGGGTCCACCAAGGGGTTGGCTCTCGAGGCCTCGTTGGCAAGCAGAGGGCATCGGCTGATGAGGCCCGATCTCAACAAGCCCCGCTTTCAAGAACTGACGGTGACATCGGCGCTGGAGGTGATGGACGCCCTGGATGCCTCCCTGCCCGGTGGCGGGCGGTGGCAGTTGGTGGGGTCCAGCATGGGAGGCTACCTCACGGCATTGTGGGCGTCGCTTCATCCCACTCGCGTCGAGCGAATGCTCCTGCTTTGCCCGGGATTTGATCTCGTGGAGCGATGGTCGGAGGGACTGGGTCCTCAGGCAATGGGCGAGTGGCGGCGAACCGGAATGCACCTCTTCCCGGATGCAACTGGCGCGGAGGTGGGCGTTCATTGGGGCCTTGTCGAGGACGCTGCACGACACCCGGGGCGGCCGGCCCCTCCGTGTCCCACCCGCATCGTTCACGGAACCCATGACGAAGTCGTGCCGATTCAAAGTTCCCGGAACCATGCAGAGGCTTTTCCGGGGGTGGAACTCGTCGAGGTCGACTCCGACCACAGAATGAACGATCAAATTCCCCGGATTGCCGCAGAGATGCATCGGTTTTTCCATCTGGATTGAGGGATCCGGCTCCCCGCTCCGTGTTTCA
>CAVOCR010000487.1:0-2819 GCA_963694245.1 Myxococcota bacterium | reverse complement strand
GGCAAGAACGGGCTCCAGATCGAGGTAGTCCCCCTTGAGTTCCGACACTCCGTCCCAGACCTCGTCCTCGTCCTCGCCGGGCTTCACCTTGCCGCGGTGACGAAACGTATGGCTGAAATCCCCTTCCAGGTGCATGAGGCTGAGTTCAAGACAGCGCACGCACTCATAGCGTACGGAAGCCGAGATCCCTCCATTCACGACATAGGTCATGGACCCACTGGGCTTGATGTGCCCGTCAAAGACGACCTTCCCATCGACTTCCCTGCACCCCGGGACGAGAAGGCTCTGAGCCCAGGAACCCACGATCTCTCCCGAAACCTGCTGGCCCTCGAAAGGAATCCGGGCCCAGGGAATGCGAAGCAGCACATCCAGTTCGTTCATTGGACCACCCAGGCGATGTCTTCGATTGGTACCTTGAACCGGCGAGTCTTCCCCGGAGGCTGCACGATCAAGACATCTCCCTGCAAGGCGACCACGACCACCGTGGCGCGCCGTCCCTTCACCTCGATCTCAACAGCACGGCCCCTCAGACTCTCCCAGGTCATCCGCTGCAAATCCTGCGAAAGGAGGCGAAGGTCCGCCCCATCACGGGGCGCCGGCTTCTCCGCGGCCGGTGCGGGCGCGACCCTGGGGGCCAGAACCACAGGGGCCACCGCCGGCTTTGCCTGGGGGACCGGCGGGGCGATCACGCGGCGGACCGGGAGTCGAACCAGGGTCGCCTCGACCCGGTTTTCCCCGCGCTTGATTCGAACATTCTGGCTCCAGTCCTGCCGTCCCTCGGCCGACACGACCACCCGATGATTCCCGGTCTCCAATCCATCCACCACCGCGGGCGTGTCCCCGCGCGAAATCCCATCGACGGTCACATTGGCGCCGCTTGGATTGCTCTCGACACGCAATACCGCGCCGGCGGGTTCAAGCTGCACGCTTCCTCCCGTCACCCGAAGAGCCTCCACGCGCACCACGCCCTCGACAGCCCGAAATCCCGGCGCACGAACCTCCACAGTACGGAATCCAGCCGGCACATCGCGAAAGACGGCAGGCGACCCCTGCGACAGGATCCCATCCACACGCACCTCCGCGTTGGAGGGGCTGACATCGAGCACGACACCCCCTTCACCACGCGGTGGATCGATCGCGCCCCCAGCTTTTTTCATGGCCCGAAATCCGGCGGCGGTCATGACTCCCCTGAACCCAGACGCCCCGGACGCGCTCTCCATCCACGCGCCCAGAAAACGGGAGATGGCTCTTCCCTTGGAGCGACTTGCGATATCCTTCAAGACGGAGTGAATGGCCCCCGCGTGGCGCATGTCCACGATTCCGTTGGCCAGAAGTCCCGCATCCAGCCGGGCACGCGCGGACGCCTTCTCGCCGCGACGATGCGCCTCCATCGCGAGCGCGATTTCCGTGCCCCCTGCGATGCCGCGTGCGGCCAGTTCCTGGGCGATTCCAACCACATCAAGGCCCGGCGACGCCGCGTACACGACTCCCCTCGTCGGAACCCCGATCAGAAACACCAGAAGCCCCGCGAACGCAACTCCACGAATCCATTTCCCATACTGCATCCTGCGCCTCCATGGCCTCCTCGAACGAGGCTCGAGGGGGCGGATGATAGCCCGCAAGTCCAGATCCCCACAAGCCCGAACCCACTGTAGCGAGGTCGTTCCGGGCACCAGTCCTTCCAGGG
Organism: Myxococcota bacterium; assembly: GCA_963694245.1. Classification (GTDB taxonomy): domain Bacteria; phylum Myxococcota_A; class UBA9042; order JABWCM01; family JABWCM01; genus CAVOCR01. The sequence continues at coordinate 1,132 of CAVOCR010000487.1, read as the reverse complement.
CAAACACCGGCCCTGGTGCCTTGACATGGTGTGAGGCTTTTGAACACACTGACCTGCCCCGGGGCATCCCGGCAGCACAAAAGTGAAAGCGAATCCTTCAGATGGCGGCTCGGCCGCCGCCCCAGCCGGAGTTGAAGCGCATGTTCTCTGTGACCATCCGCGAGAAAGAGGGAGAGGTGGAGGTCCATGACTTCGCTTCCGATGAAGTATCCATCGGACGAATTCAAGGCAACGACATCACCCTCCCCAAGGGAAACATCTCGAAACGACACGCACGCATCGTGTGCCGCGACAATTCATTTGTCGTCGTCGACCTTCGGAGCACCAACGGAACCTACGTCAACGGTCGCCGGATCAGCGCCCCTCGCGTTGTGACAGACTCCGACAAGGTCTACATCGGGGATTACATCCTCCAGGTCAACGCAGGGGATGCGGCCGACGAGGAGATCGCCCCCGAGGATTCGACAGTCGCCATCGACACGCGGGATCTCGACCTCGCCAATGCCGACGAGGAGGATCTCATCGTGCTCGAGGACGAGCCTGAGCCCGAGCCCGAGCCCGAGCCCGAGCCTGAGCCCGAGCCCGAGCCCGAACCCGAGCCCGAACCTGAGCCCGAACCTGAGCCCGAACCTGAGCCTGAGCCCGTGTACGCAGAGGCCGCAGAAGAGGGTCTGGAGGATGCCGCCATCCCCAGCGCCACCTTCGAATCTTTCGATGCATACGCAGGCCTTCTGGGCGATCTGCATCAGAAATGCGTGGAGGCCATGGGCGACATCGATCCTTCCACGGTGGATGTGGAGGAGGATGCGGAATGGGAGCGCCTTGAGAAGGCGATCGCCACCGTGGTCGAAGAGGCCGACAAGGCCGGGACGATCCCCGCAGCTGTCAGCCATGATGACCTCATGGGCGGACTCCTCTACGAATTCGTGGGTCTCGGCCCCATTGAACTCCTCCTCCAGGATGACGAGGTCCTGGAAGTCAACGTGAATGCCTACGATGAAATTCATGTCCGACGGCACGCGGGACGCAAACTGGAATTCCGGAGCTTCAGCAGTGAAGGCACCTACACGCAGGTAATCGAGAGACTCCTTCGACTGCATGCCGGGATCGACCCCATTCTGCGGCCCCCGAT
>CAVOCR010000486.1:0-2821 GCA_963694245.1 Myxococcota bacterium | reverse complement strand
TGAAGTCGTGCCGAGCCTGAGGGTGGATGATCAGTCGGGCTCCCTCGAGGGAGCGGTCGAGATCTTGAAGCGTATCCCCTGAATGCAGGACCTGGTGGCCGGAGGCCCGGCGAACCACGTGGTACCGGCGGTGGGTGTAGAATTCCAGCAGCGCCTGGCGTGTTGCGCGAAGTTGATAGAGGGTCATTGCTGGCGATTTCTGTTCCAGCGTGGCGCCGCGGGGGAGGACAAATCCCCAGGGGGTGCTGTCCCCTGGAATCAAGCGTCCCAACCTATCGACCGTCGGGGGCTTCTCGGGAGCCGGCGGGGGACTGGGCTTTTCGGCAACCGGCGCTTCCTCGAGGTCCGTGACGAGGGGCGGTGGGTCGTCCACAAGGGGGATCGTCGTGGGGCTCTCGGAGCAGGCGATGGCCGCCAGGGACACGCATGCGAGGATCACGGAAGGGCACTTCATCAGTCGAAGATGAGCGCCCAGGAGATGGGCGTCAACGCGGTAGTGGGTTTTTTCAGCGTTTGAATGGCGGTGGTTGTTGCCTGGTTTGTCGTGGCGCCTGAGGTGCCGCTTCCACTCCCAGACGTGGGGCCGTCCTGGCCCGAGGCGTCCTGGCTGACGCTCTGGTACTGGACCACCAGTTCGATTTTACCGGGATCGATGCCCGCGGATCCAGGCACGGCGTTTCCGGTCAGGGGGACTTCACCGGAGCAGGAGGGACGCTGAACGATGTGGACTCCGAAGGGCACTCCTGGATTCAGGGCGATGTACTCGACGAGATCGGTGGTGGTGAAGGGATCCCCGTCCAGATCCATGCCCGCGAGGGGGGCTTTGGTTTCAGTCCCCCCGGTGTTTCGGTAGTGGAGTCCCCAGAGCTTGGCGCCGTCCTTGGCGACAAGGCATGCGTCATGGGGATCCGGTTGAAAGGTGGTGAAGTAGGCGACTTCGTCGAAGACAACGGGGCGTCCCATCACCATCGTTCCGTCGTCAAAGAGCTTCTGCCAGTTCACCTTGGCCCCAATCCCCCCGGGATTGTTCACGCCGCCGTTGTCGTTGAGGAAGAGCTGCTCGGTGAGAGAGTAGATGGCATGATCGCTTCCGAGAGTGGAGGTCAGGTCAATGTTGCCGGTTCCATAGACGACGGTGAGGAGTCCGGTGTCGCCGTCGAGCACCAGGGTCGGGGCATCCGAGATGGGCGCACGGGCTTTCCCGGGGAGGGATTCGTAGGCGTCGTGAAAGAAGCTCAGTGTCCAATTGCTGGCATCTCCACTGCTCATGTCCAGTCGCCAGAGCTGGCCGCCTTCATCCCCGATGAAGCAGCGGGTCGCGACGGCTCCGAGGCTCGTGTTGAAACAGGCCGGTGAACCCACCATGCCGTACGCCATGTCGGCAGCGACCGCTCCCGGACTGTTGTTTCCACTTTTTCCGATGACGTTTCCGTTCCCCGGGCGGAATTCCGCGATGATCTCGCCCGTGGAGAGGTCCGAGACGTAGACGACGCGCCCGAGTTCGGCGGCAGGAAGCGCGTTGTGGGTTCCGCATTTGAGGTCGGGGTCGCTTGCGCCGTAGGGGCTGTGTCCTCCTCCAAAAATGGCGACAGAGCGCTCCTGTTGTGGAATCCCGCCGAAGTTCTGCAGGAAGACGGAGGCGAGGGTGGGGCGGCTCGATGTGTTGCCGATGTGGCAGTAGTCACTCGACTTGATCTTGTTGCTTTTGCATTGGCTGGAGTTGCCTGACTGGAAGCATCGTCGCTCAGGAGTGACTTCCCAGAGGAATCCGGGTTTCTCCGTGGGGTCGGTCACGTCGATCGCGAAGAAACCCCGGTCGTTGCGGTAGCCCTGGAGGAGGACGGACTTCCAGTTCTCCGCTTCCTTCTCCGGGTCACCGCTCGCTCCGACCGTCGAGAGCAGCACGTCCTTCACGACGGGAGAGAGATCCAGGAGATGCACGGCGCGGTCGGCGTTTTCACGCAGTCGCGGCGCCAGCTGGTTGGGGATCACGCTCCAGAGGTGCTGACCGTAATCGCCCGTTTGGAGGGTGTCCGGGCGGTCAATTTGAAACGCCATGAGCTCCCCGAGGTGGGTGGGGACAAAGAGGGTCGTGGGACGATTCAGGATTTGTTGGCGAAACAGGGCGTAGGAGGGGACGAATGTGCCGCCAGAACTGGGCTTGTCGAGGATCGCGGGGGTCCCGTGATAGATGGCTCCCATCCGCGCTCCATGTCGTCGGGAATTCGTGTCTCCGCGGATCAGATCGATGAGTTGATCGCGGTATTGCTGTCGGACATTGGGATCGTTGCTGAGCCCGAGTTGCTGTGTCCCGAGGAGTTGTGTGGTGAGCAGATCGTTCCACTCGGGCTCGAGATCGAGCAGTGTGACGGGGCTTTCATTCGGATTGAAGAGTCCGTCGTCAGGAACGTTCAGGACATCTGGAGTGATCTTGGTGTTCTGCTTTTCAAAGGGCTCGAGCTTGGTCTCCTGGATGAGGTACACGGGCGCTGAGGTGGTTGCCGCGTTGAGGTTCTGGGAGAGGGAGAAGGTCTCACAGTACTGCGCGCCCGTGATGCCTTCCACCTGGCATTCATCGAGGCAGCGGTAGATGTTCTGGTCGAGGTGACCGGTCACGTCGATTTGATTGAACGCAACGCTGCTGTAGGCCGCATTGAATTGATATTGAGCGTCGACCGCATTCCCCGTGGAATTGGTATGCGTCGGCTCTGTTCGGCTGTTTGAACCCGATAGAATCGACCCGATGACCTGGGAGAGAGCGAAGATCAGTTCTGCGGAGTTGTTCGCGATGTACGCTTTCGCGTCGGGGTTTCCAGGGTCG
>CAVOCR010000485.1:0-2829 GCA_963694245.1 Myxococcota bacterium | reverse complement strand
CCAGATCGTCATCGGATAGCGCCTGCATCGACGACTCATATCCTGCGATCTGCTCCACAATGGGCTGAATACGCTTGAGCTCTCGCTCATTAACCGAACCGACGATCTTCTTCAGAAGTCCACTGAACATGTGCTTTTCCCCTACTCAACTCGCATCTGCACCGGGGCCACGAACCCCGACGGCGACTCAACATAGTCGTGCGCATGACCCCTGGCAAGGTCATGGACGCGTGGAAAGTTCCAGGGAGGTCGAATCCTCTGCGGCGCCCGCCACACGAACGATGGATCGGGAACTGTTCTGCCCTGCGCCACGCCCCTTCACTCGTCGGAGACTTCCGAGTCCGATTCTTCGGAGTCGGAATCGTCATCTTCCTCCGAAAGGACCTCATCACCCTCGACTTCATCGGCCAAGACCTCTTCTTCAACCGCGGGCTCTTCGCTCACCTCATCGGCCTCGGTGGACTCGGTTCCGCCCGCGACTTCCGTCGCGTCATCTCCTGCGGACACCTCATCGTCCACTTCCACCGATTCCTCGACCGCTTCCGGACTCTGCGCGCCGGTCTCCAGACGCTTGAAGAGTCCTGTGCGAAAACGCTCGAGAACGTTCTCACGACTCGGCGGCTCCAGGTTCTCGGTCAACAACGTATTGGGAATGTTCGAATCCATCATGAAGCCTCCAGAAGAGTACGGAATCTCGCCACTGCCTGCGGGATTCCAGACGGGTCGTTGCCTCCGGCCTGTGCCATGTCCGCTCGACCCCCGCCACGCCCGCCCACCAGCGGTGCAAGTTCCGCGATGATGTTGCCCGCGTGTATTTTTCCTTTCAGATCCCCCGTCACCCCGACGAGAAGTCCGACCTTGCCCTCGCAATCGCTCGCCAGCAGCACAACGCCGCTCCCGATCCGATCCCGTGCTGTATCACTCATGGCGCGAAGATCCTTTCCGGACACTCCGCTCAACTCCATGACCAACGCCTTCACTCCGCCAATGTCCTCAATCTCATCCCCGGCCTCTCCAGCCATCGCGGATGCGATCTGGCCTCGGAGCTTCCCGTTCTCCTGCTGCGCTTCCTGCAATTGCCGCAGAAGCCTGGCGACCTTCTCGCGAACATTCACCGGATCGACCTTCAAGTCCTGAGCGAGCTCGCGGCGTTCCTCCTCCTGGCCATGGAACCATGCCAACGTCCCTCGTCCCGTCACCGCCTCGATCCGTCGTACACCTGACGAAACCCCCGACTCGGACACAATCTTGAAACACCCAATGTCGCCCGTGGCACCGACATGGGTTCCTCCACACAATTCGACGCTGTCTGTCATGGAGACGACTCGCACCGTATCCCCGTATTTTTCTCCAAAAAATGCCGTCGCCCCGGCTTTGATCGCCGATTCGTAGTCCATTTCGTTCGTATCAACCGCTTGATTGAGCAGCACTCGTTCGTTCACAAGCGTCTCCACCTCCATCACCTCAGCACCCGTCATGGGATTGAAATGACTGAAGTCGAAACGAAGTCGATTCGGCGCGACCAGAGATCCCCTTTGCTTCACGTGTTCGCCCAGCACCTGACCCAGGGCCCAATGCATCAAATGAGTCGCGCTATGATTGCGACGAGTCGCGTCACGATCTCCACGGGCCACCGCGAGAGTCACGGCATCTCCCACCCGCAGACTCCCCTCTTCCAATTGAACACGGTGGGCAATCAACCCTCCAATGCGCGATTGTGTGTCGAGCACCCGGCCCCGTGCACCCGACGCCACGAGTGTTCCCGTGTCGCCGACCTGACCCCCAGACTCGCCGTAAAATGGGGTCTCCCGTGTCATCACCTCGGTGCCCGCCTCAAACGACTCCGCACACTCTCCTGCCGATACAATGGCGATGATCTCACTTTCCCCCTCTAGCCAGTCGTACCCCACAAAACCAGTGGTCACACCCGCTTCACACAGCGTACGAAACACACCCTCGTCTCCCGCATCGCTGCCTTGCCATGAGGACCGGCCCCGTTCGCGCTGGGCGTCCATGGCGACCTCGAACCCCTCTTCATCAATGGAGACCCCGCGCTCCTCCGCAATGAGGCGAGTCAGATCCACGGGGAAGCCATGCGTGTCGTAGAGAGTGAACACCACGCCGCCCGTTACCTCCGTACCTTCTTCCTGTCCCAATTGGTCGATGGCTCGCTCCAGGAGCGCACAGCCCTCAACAAGAGTGCGGCCAAATCGCTCCTCCTCCTGACGAACCACCCGCTGGATCACGGCTCGTGCCTCTTCCAGCTCCGGGAAGGCTGTGCCCATCTCAAGCACCACCTCATCGCATACAGGAGCAAGAAACACGCCTTCCATGCCGAGCTTGCGGCCAAAGCGAATCGCACGCCGCATCACACGACGAAGCACATATCCCCGTCCCTCGTTCTCCGGGTAGATTCCATCCGCGATGAGAAAGGACGTCGCACGCGCGTGATCCGCGATCACCCGGAACGCCACATCCTCTTCCGTCTCCACATCCCGCGACTCGGGATCTGAAAATTGGCCGAGGTAGGTCTTGCCTGAAAGTCGCTCCACCGCTCGAATCAGGGGGCGGAAGGCATCAATATCGTAATTGGACTGCTTTTCCTGAACAATCGCCGCGACTCGCTCGAGCCCCATGCCCGTGTCGATGCTCGGGCTCGGCAATGGAGTCAGAGTCCCCTCTGCGTCCCGGTCGAATTGCATGAACACCAGGTTCCACAGTTCGAGGTAGCGATCTCCACCCTCTCCAAAAGGGACTTCGACTCCGCCGGAGAGGTCCTTGCCCTGATCGATGTGGATTTCAGAACAGGGACCGCAGGGACCCGTGTCC
>CAVOCR010000484.1:0-2837 GCA_963694245.1 Myxococcota bacterium | reverse complement strand
GCCTCCAGACCGCGGTGGCGCTACACGACGCGAAACTCCGAAAGACCTGGGAGGAGTGCGTGGAGGTTCAGATGCGAATGCGACCGCTCACCGAAGAACTGGCCGCCCTCTACGTGGCACGGGACAACCCCATCGATTGCGCGGGTTCCTACAAAGTGGAATCCGTCGGAGCCGCTCTGTTTGAAGGAATGGAAGGGGTCGATCACACCGCAATCATCGGACTGCCGATCACTGCCGTGAGCCGTCTGCTTCAACGGGCTGGAGAAGATCTGCTGGAACGCATTCTGAAGAGTTGAAGAGGACTACTGGCAGTTGCCGCCGCACTCTTCATCGCATGCAGCCACACACAGGGAGTCCCAGGCGTTGTTGCAGCAATAGCTGTCATTGGCGCACACGCAGGTCTCACACGCACATCCACTGCATCCTGCCGAACCCATCTCGAAGCAACCCGCGTCGGGTGTCACGACCTCGGGCTCGGGCTCGGGCTCGGGCTCGGGCTCCGGGGCGGGATCTTCCGAGGGCTCGGGATCGGGCTCCGACTCGGGTTGGACTTCGACATCCGTTCCGGTCTCCCCACCACTGGACCCTCCCCCCGAATGAGTTCGCTCCCAGGGATGTTCCGAGGACGCGGCATCGGGGTTCAACTCATCCACATAATCGCAGAAAGGCTTCCAGGAATGCTCCGACTCGATATCGTTCAAAAAGCTCGACTGGGGACAGGACTCATCCGCGGACCACGGCTGCCAGGTCACTCCCTGGGAGGCCGCATGTTCGGCGAACGCGTCATAGCCGCCATTCGTCATCTTGAACACGGGGATCTCGGTGCACATCGCGGTCTCTTCGCTGTACACGGCCTTCTTCGCGAAATCCATGATGCTCGTGTACATCTCGGAATTCGTGGAGTTCCAGCAGCAGGTTCGTGACTTGTCATACTCCAGCGTCGGAAACACGTAGTCTTCAAACTTCCGGTGCTTGGCATCGACTTCCAGGGGACTCATCTGAAAATGCTGCGCCATGTGCGCGTAGAGTTCCTTGAACGCATCCTCGCGCTTCGCGCGCGCCGAACACGACGAGGGGTAGTTGTGCAGATGGTCCCTGGAGGCATCGACGAGCTCCACCAGGACCTCCTCGACCTTCTCCGGCGACAACGAACCGAGAATCTCCGTGAACTCCGTGATTCGATTCGCCAGCGCCACGTGATCCGTCGAAGAGATGAACGCGTCCTTGTCATGTTCCGGAACGACATTGTACCAGCGATCCCCGATGACCCGGGCGATCCGCCAACGCTTCACACCGCCCCCGAGGGCCGCATAGGCATAGCCATCCTGAGAGATTCCAGGGCCTCCCGCCTTGGCAGGGAGAAACGAATACTTCGACTTCGAACCATCCTCCCATCGAGGTTGTCGGCGCGGCATGGAACCGCTCGCCACTTCGGCATCCAGCTTGCCATTCGCGAGCATCACGACCGACTTGAGAATCATGGTGTGCCCGATTCCCTTCTTTCGCCAGCGATGCAGAAGCGTGTCCCCCGCCCGAATGGCCGCGGCCTTGACGTTGAACGTGTTGTCGGGGCTCGCGAGGTGCACTGAGCCCAGATACGTGAGCAACACCATCATGAAATGCCCAACGCGCTTGTTCAACAGCATCTCGTCGAAATAAGCGCCCGAATAGCTGCCCTCTCCCAGGAAGAAGTTCTCATCGTCCTTTTGAACCGTGAGGAAACGAGATCGGAGCTTGGAATCAGAGGGCCAGTGCGCCTGAGCCTGACTCAGCGTCAAATGACTGTAGTCCGAATAGGCGGTCTTGAAGTTCGGCATGTTGTTGTAGATGCCGGTCGCAGTGCGAACGCCAAAATGACCGAAGTGGACCGTCCCTCCCGGGGACCAGGCGGACATGTAGAAGGGCAGGTTGTACCAGGAGGCGAAGAGCGCTCGGAAGAAGATCGCCTGCTCAGCGCACTCCAGAGAGGGCGCGGGCACCAGCCGGCCCCAGGGGGTCGTGACCTCGAACGTCTTCGAACTCCCCTTGAAGGCATCGATCTTCTGAAGGGACTGAATCCAGAGACCGTATTTCTCATCCCAGTTGAGCCCGCTGTTCGCGGCCCAGGAGATCCCGGACTCACGCGCCGCCGAGGTGTCCACATCCTCCCAGTCTTCCGACACCTCCCACACCTGGGTGTTGAGGCTGTCCACATGCGCCGGGAGACCCTGAGCGCCATTCAGACTGTCTTCTTTCCATGCCGTGGGGGAGGACTCCAGAACGGGCTTCCCATACTCGGGGTCCAGCTCCGCAGAAAGTCCCTGACCTTCTTCAGAAGCTCCCGTCCCGCATCCCATCACCAGCAGCGCCACGCTCGCCGCTCCACTCATCCACTGCATCCAACGCATTTGCTCATCCTCCGCTTCCACTTCCGCTTGGACCGATGCTCGACGCACCCTCAACTCAGAGGCAACTTGTATCCCCCAAAGTGGGTCCAAGTCAACTGATTCTCAAGCCATTCAAGGGGTTGCGGTGGACTCATCCGACGCACATGCAGGGTTGATCTCACCCGGGGAACCGGCATCCCCATCACTCCAGGCTTCATCAGCCGGGCACCAATGCGCAGGGTCGTCATTCGAGGTCGCCGTGTGCTCATTGGGATCCAGGGCATGTGCCCGTCCCGCCTGAAGGCCCCAGCTTCCCGATTCGAATGCCACTCGATCCATCAGCACCCCGGCCACTCGAAGCTCCAGAACATCCCCGACATTCGCCAGGGCGAGGGTGTCGCCATGAACGTCGTGCACCGAGACCGCGCCATTGCTGGAAGTGTCCCCAGAGCGTCCCAGAACCACATGGGA
>CAVOCR010000483.1:0-2838 GCA_963694245.1 Myxococcota bacterium | reverse complement strand
TCGGAGATCGTGGAAGGCGTTCCGTTCGGAACAGGGATGAAGCTCGGAGAGGTCGAAATGACGCTTCTTCATCCCGGGTCAGGACGAATGCCGGATGTTTCCACCAACGACGATTCTCTTGTCCTGCGTGTGCAGCATGGTGTGCATTCGTTTCTTTTCACGGGGGATGTGGAGGCGCATGGCGAATCGGCCCTTCTTGAGCGGGGATTGGCTCCCGCGACCGTGGTCAAGGCGCCGCACCATGGGTCACGTACGTCCTCCAGCGCCCCGTTCATTGCCGCGACGGCCTCTGAACACGTCGTTTTTTCGGGGGATGGCACCGGGCGCCATCGGATCCCGCATGGGGAAATCGTCACTCGATGGAGGGAGGCGGGTGCGCAGATTCATCGCACGGATCTTCACGGCGCCATCACGTTCGTGAGCGATGGGCATGGCCTCGTTTGGACTCATCATCGTGCGGTCGATTGACAGCGGGGAGGGGACTCCGGAGAATCACGGGCATGGTAGGAAGCCTCACCCCTGAACAATGCGCAGCGTATGCACGCGATGGGGTCTTGTTTCCCGTGCCGGTGATCTCCGCCGACGAGGCGGCCCGGTTGCGGGATGAGGTCGACCGTGTGGCTTCCGAGATCCGTGAGGCCGGGGGGGATGGCAAGGCGCTGGGGTTTCGTCCCTGGGAGTCTTCCGGGCATCCGCTCTACGACGTCGTGGACCAGATCGTCCGCGATCCGCACCTCCTGGATGCCGTCGAAAGTCTCCTCGGACCCACCGTCCTCGTACGGACATGCGATGTGTTCCTGAAGGATCAGGCCAGCGTGTCCGATGGCTCGGGGATCACCTGGCATTGGGATGATCCACGGCTGCCGGGTGCGGACACCGTGCTTACGGCATGGGTGGCCCTGACGCCCAGTGGCCCGGAGAACGGAGGCGTCCGGTATGTTCTCGGGAGTCATCGTGCGACGATTGAGAGGAAGGATCCCTGTGACCCAGGGGTCCTGCAGATGTATGCTGATGACTGGGGTCCCTTTCAGGCCTTTGAAAAGAAGGCGGGACTCCTCGAGCCGGGTGAAGTCGCGATGCATCATTCGAACATGGTGCACGGTTCTCCCCCGAATCCCTCGGAGGTGCGTCGCATGGGGATCGCGGTGCGGTATTTCACCCCCGAGAGTCCTCCTGATTTGGTGGGTGCCTCCATGGGCGTCCTCGTACGGGGTGATATCACCGACTCCCCGTATCAGCTCAAGCCACAGTATCCAGTGATGTGGTGGGACCCCGGTGCTCCAATGGATGTGAAAGCAATGCGTGAAGAAACCAAGACTCCTCAGGACATCAATTCACTTGCAGAGGCCGGCGATGTCTCTGCGCAGCATGTGGTGGGAATGCAATGCCTCTGGGGACCGCCCGAGAAGAGGGATCTCGAGATGGCCTTTTCCTGGTTTGAGAAGGCGGCGTCTGCGGGCCACGATGCGTCCCGAACCGAGATGGGTGTCCTTCTTTTGACGGGCGTTGGCTGTACAGCGGATTCCGAACGGGCGATGGCGCTGATCGGGGAGAGCGCGAAGGCGGGAGATCCCGGTGCCCATGTCCAGATCGGAAAGATCGCCGTGAAATCGGGGGATGCCGCCGAAGCCGAGCGGTGCTTTCGTCTGGCTGCTGAAGGGGGAAACTCGGAGGGCCAGTTCCATCTTGCCGAACATCTCCAGGAGGGACGGGGAGGCACAAAGGATGAGTCGTCGGCCATGGAGTGGTTCTCCAAGGCGGTCGCGGGCGGTCATGTGCAGGCACATCGAGCGCTGGGCGAACTCCTGCTGTGTTCGGAGGGTGAACATCGGGATGCGGAACGGGCCATTCAGCTGCTTTCTTTTGCGGCGGAATGTGGAGAAGGGCGTGCGCTTCTTCTGCTCAGCAAGGCGCATCGGGGGGAATTCGGCATGCTGGCGGATGCGGGCGAGTCCACCCGATGGTTGCGTCTGTCGGCAGAGAAGGGAAGCACGCCTGCGCAGCGGGAGCTCGGAGAACTGTTGATCGCCGAGGACGATACCCGAACGGAAGGCATGGAGTGGCTGTCGCGGGCTGCGGAGCAGGGAGACGGTCTTGCCCGGGTGTCCCTGGCACGTGCTCGGGGAGAGGAGCCGGGACCCGAGCCGGGACATGAGCCCGAGAACACCGGTCCTGTCGCTGAAGAATCAGATGATGCAGAGGGAGATTCGGAAGCCTCGTGAGTTGAGGAGGCTAGGGAGTCGTCTTGCAGTCGGAGGCGAGGGTCGTGCTCACGACCTGATTCGCCCAGTCCACATCGGAACGTGCGGCAGAATGCCAGGATTTTGACCATGCCGCGGGGCTGTCGAAACCGTGCTCCTTGTACAAGGCGAGGCGATCGCCTGTCGCGTTCCCCTTCTGGGCACAGTAGAGCGCAGCGAAGGAGGCCTCGAGACGGAGACGCCGCTTGGCAGCTTTGGTGAGGCGGGGCTTTTCGGGCTCCGCGACCTCTGCAGGATTCTCTTTTTCCGCCACCTGCTCCGGTGCGGCTTCTGCTGCCGGCGCCTCTTCAGGCGTCTCGGCCTTCTTGTCAGCGCAACCCATCGTTCCGAGCAAGAGCCCCATCAGGGTCGCTGTCATCGCCACGTACTTCATCGATGCCTCCAAAGCATGGGGCGCCAGTGTATGCAGGCGCGCATGCTCACACAAGAAGGGATGTCCCGGATCAACGGCGAAAGGCGGAAGCTCCTGCATAGCGGGCCTGATCGCCGAGCATTTCTTCGATTCGCAGGAGCTGATTGTATTTGGCGATGCGCTCGCTCCGCGAGGCGGAACCGGTCTTGATTTGACCGGAACCCA
>CAVOCR010000482.1:0-2841 GCA_963694245.1 Myxococcota bacterium | reverse complement strand
TTGGGCGTCAAACGGGTACCTGATGCGACCAGTGCACGCGTTTCATTCCGGGTTTCTGCCATGACCTCGAACTGAGAGAGGAACCACGGATCGATTCCGGTGATCTTGTGGACCTCTTCGACGGAGCGTCCGGCTCGGATCGCGGCGAAGACCGAGTAGATTCGATCGGGGGTCGGGTTCGCGAGGTCCGAATCCGTGGGCGCCTCGTCGAGGTGCGGGATGGGCATCTCCAGCGAGTCGAGGGCCTTGCGGAACGCTTCCCGGAAGGTACGCCCGATGGCCATGACTTCGCCGACGGATTTCATCTGGGGACCGAGCCCCGTGGTCGCCTCTGGAAACTTGGCGAAATCAAATCGCGGCATCTTCACGACAACGTAGTCGAGGGCGGGCTCAAAGCAGGAGAGCGTCGTCCGCGTGATGTCGTTGGGGATCTGATCGAGGGTGTAGCCCAGCGCCAGCTTGGCCGCGATCTTCGCAATGGGAAATCCCGTGGCCTTGCTCGCGAGCGCAGAGGAGCGGGAGACCCGCGGGTTCATCTCGATGACATGCAGTTCCCCATCGGCGGGATTGACGGCGAACTGAATGTTGCTGCCCCCCGTGGCCACGCCCACGCGACGGATGATGCGAATGGATGCATCGCGCATCGCCTGGTATTCCCGATCCGTGAGGGTCTGGGCGGGGGCGACAGTGATGGAGTCGCCCGTGTGGACTCCCATGGGGTCGAGATTCTCAATGGAGCAGATGATGACGACGTTGTCGGCATGATCCCGCATCACCTCCAACTCGTATTCCTTCCATCCGGCGATCGACTGCTCCACGAGGACCTGGTTGGTGGGGCTGGCTTCCAGCCCTTTGAACACAACCGCCCGGTACTCGTCCCGGTTGTAGGCCATTCCTCCGCCGCTTCCGCCCAGTGTGAAGGAGGGGCGCACGATCGTCGGAAGCCCCACTTCGATGAGCGCGATCTCGGCTTCTTCCATTGAGTTCACGATCATGGATCGTGGGGTCTGAATACCGATTTCCGCCATGGCTTCGGAGAAGAGCTTGCGATCCTCGGCGAGCGCGATCGCCTTCAGATCCGCTCCGATCAACTCGATATCGTATTTTTCGAGGATCCCGAGCTTCCCCAGTTCCATGACGAGATTGAGGCCTGTCTGTCCGCCAACGGTCGGAAGGATCGCGTTGGGCTTCTCCTCTTGAATGATGCGCTCGACCACTTCAGGCGTGAGGGGTTCGATGTAGGTCCGGTCCGCGATCGACGGGTCGGTCATGATCGTCGCGGGGTTGGAGTTGACGAGGATGACGCGCGCGCCTTCCTCCCTCAGCGCTCGGCAGGCCTGTGTTCCCGAGTAGTCGAATTCACACGCCTGCCCGATGACGATGGGTCCACTTCCGATGACCAGGATGGTCTGTCCGCGTCCCTTCATATGCCTCTCTCCATCAATGCCACGAACCGATGAAAGAGGTGGTGGCTGTCATGAGGTCCCGGACTCGCTTCAGGATGGTATTGAACGGAGAATGCGGGGTGTCGCCGGTGCCGAATCCCGGCGATGGTGTCGTCGTTCAGGTTCATGTGGGTGACGGTGACTTCGCGTCCATCGAGGGAGGCAGGATTGATGGCGAATCCGTGGTTTTGTGCCGTGATCTCGACGCGACCGCCTTCGAGCTCACGCACGGGATGATTGCCTCCGCGATGCCCAAATTTCAGCTTGTAGGTGCTGGCTCCGCACGCAATGCCCAGCAACTGGTGTCCCAGGCAGATGCCGAAGATCGGGACTTTTCCGAGGAGGACCCGAATGGTCTCCACCGCGGGTTTCACGGGTTCGGGATCTCCCGGTCCATTCGAGAGCAGGACTCCCGTGGGTTGAAGCGCCAGTATTTCGTCCGCTGACGTGTGGGCGGGAACGACGGTGACGCGGCATCCCAGTCCCGTCAGCTGGCGAACGATGTTTGTCTTCATTCCGAAGTCCATCGCCACGACGTGGAGGGGGGCTTCGGCGGCACCCGTCGTCCAGATGGAGTCCGTGGTCACCTTGCTCGCAAGATCCATTCCCACCATGGAGGGGATGTCCTGGGCCTGTCGCACATGCTGGGCGAGGGCCGTGTCCTCGACAGCGCCTTCGGAACTCTCCGGGAATCCGGCGATCCAGCCCGCCAGGGGAAGGTCTGGGTAATCCGTGGGGTTCAGGCTTCGTATCACTCCCCGCAAGGCGCCGCTGTCTCGGATATGACGCACGAGCGCCCGGGTATCGACGCCGTAGAGTGCCGGGATCCCCGAATTGGCGAGGTATACGCCGAGCGCTTCACGGGAGCGCCAGTTGCTCGGGGTGGGGTGGTAGTCTCGAACAATCAACCCCGCCGTATGCGGGCGCGAGGACTCCACGTCCTCCGAGTTGACTCCGTAGTTGCCCACATGAGCCGTCGTCAAGACGACGATCTGCCCCTCATAGGAAGGATCCGTCAGGATCTCCTGATATCCGGTGAATGAGGTGTTGAAGACGACTTCGCCGCCGGTGCCGTCGGTTGAACCAAACCGACCACCGCGAAAGAATCGCCCATCTTCAAGAACCAGAATGCCGTTCATGACACCTGCTTGTTCGGGGACCAGCGCCCGAATCGCTGCCGAACCCTACGAAACAGCCTCCGCACCGTCAATGGCTTCGGGAAAGATTCGCTGCAACCGGACCGCAGGACTTGTATCCAGGAGGATCCATTCGCGATGATGGAGCGGAGGAGCAATCGAATGGGAAGCAGGGTTCATGACTGGTTGGAGCGTGCGCGGGATGCCGCAGAGGCCGGTGATCTCCAGCAGACACGTGCGGCGTTGAAGGAGTCGTTTTC